>NZ_BAAGYZ010000005.1:0-38098 GCF_054778995.1 Streptomonospora sediminis | reverse complement strand
ACGCGTCCCCGGACTGCAGCCCGGAGGCGGTTTCCGTTACGTTGGTGCGACGATATTCGCCGTCAGGAGTGGGAAGCCCGTGCAACTCGTCGAGCAGATCCTGTGGAACGCACCCTTCGTGCTGCTTCCGCTGCTGGGATTCATAGCGCTTGTGCCCGCACAACCGGGACGCCGGTTGCTGCCGGCGTTCGGACTTGTGCTCATCATGCTCTACGGCATCGGTTTTCTGCTCGTCGGTGTGCTGGTGTATTTGCAGGTACTGCCGCCTGCGGTGCCGACACCCGTCCTCTTGGGCGAGCGCTTGCTGGAGGTGCTGCTCGCCGCGGGCTTCCTGCTGCTGCTCCTGGGCCTGGTCCGGCGCGTGCGCACCGGTCCCCCGCATGCGCACGCGGGCCACTCGGGTCCCCACGCCCCTGCGGGTCCTCCCGGCACCGGGGGCGGGCCGGAGCAGGGCCCGCCCCCGTGGCAGGGAGTGCCGGGCGGTCCCCGGCAAGTGCCCGGCCCCCCAGCGCAGACCAACGACTAAGTACCGACGACACGGAGTTCTGCCTTGTTCGCCCTGGACTCGTTCTTCTACAACCCGTTCTTCCTGTTGGCGATCCAGTTCCCGATGGTCATCGTCGGCGTCCTCGCCCTGACGCTGGCCGGGCGCGCGCCTGGCAAGCGGGGGCTGATCCGCACCGCAGGCGTGCTGCTGGTCCTGTACTGGCTGGGGTCCGCCTCGTTCGCGGTGATGGTGACGGTGGCCCCGGCTGCAGGCACCTCGGTCTTGGGGACCGCCATCAACGCCGGCATGGTCCTCTGCTTCTGCGGCGCGCTGATCCTGTTCTTGATCGCGCTCGCCTTCGGCGGCCGGGGCGCGGTCGGGCCGGGGGAGGCGGCGCCGCAGCCCGCCGGCGGACCGGCCTGGGGGCCCAACGGCCCGGGCGGGCCGCAGGCCGGTCCGGTGCTGGGACAGCCCGGTCCTCCCGGCTGGGCCGGTCAGCCGCCTGCGGCACCGCCCCGGCCGGAGGGCCCGCGGTCGTGAACGGCCCTCCCGGACCGCACTCCGCGGCCGGGGCGACGGGGGCTCAGCGGATGAGCTGGGCGAGCCGGTCCAGCTGGGGCAGCACGGTGTCGCGTCCGGCCGAGTCCACGCCGAAGAACACGCGGCCCACACCGGCCTTGGCGTAGGCGTCGATGGTGCGCTCATCGGGCTCGGCGTAGTACAGCGACACGGGGATGGTGCCGCGCCCGGCGTCGGCCGCCAACTGCTGCAGCCGCGTGACCCGGCCGCTGAACTCGTCGACGTTGTCGAGGTTGATGCCCTGCGGCATCCACTCGTCGCCGAAGTCGACCACGCGCTCCTCGGCGGTGGGCCCGTTGCCGCCGACGATCACCGGCGGGTGCGGTTGCTGCGCGGGCTTGGGCCAGGCCCAGCTCTTCTCGAAGTCCACGAACTCACCGTGGAACTCCGCCTCGTCCTTGGTCCACAGCTCCTTCATGGCCTTGACGTGCTCGGCCATCCGCCGCATGCGGGTGCGCGCGTCGGTGCCGTGATCGGCCATCTCCTCGCGGTTCCATCCGGCGCCCACGCCGAACAGGAACCGGCCCCCGGAGAGGAAGTCCAGGCTGGCGACCTCCTTGGCGGTGTGGATGGGGTCGCGCTGTGTCACCAGGCACACCCCGGTGCCGATCCGCAGCGACGATGTCGCCGCGGCGGCCGCGGTCAGGCCCACGAACGGGTCGAAGGTGTGCACGTACATGCGCGGCAGTTCGCCGCCACCGGGGTAGGGCGACTTGCGGCTCACGGGGATGTGGCTGTGCTCGGGAAAGAGCAGCGACTCGAAGCCGCGGTCCTCGACCTCGCGCGCCAGGGTCGCCGGGTCGATCGCGTCATGCGTCGGGAACATCAGGATGCCGTACTTCATACCCGCTCCGTCTCGTCATGTGGCTGTGCTGCACGCCCGCTGCCCCTGGTGCCGCGCTGCACACGCCGCCGTCTGCGGGGACGGGCACGGCGGGGCGGCGCACGGGTGGCCCACCCGGTTTCCCGGGTCGCGGCAACCGGTACTACAGTCTGTCGTATTCGGGGCGCCGGGTGCGTCCTGACACGTCCCAAGCGCGCAGGCGGAGCCGATCGCGCCGCACCGGCCTGGTTGGAGGATACTCATGGTCGAGGCGCTGACCACCACCATCCAGGTGGCGTCGCTGATCTTGGCCGGCTGGTGCCTGGTCTCGGCGTTTCGCGGTCAGCCGATGGTCGTGCCGCACCTGGTTGGCGCGGCCGTACTGTGGCTGCTGGTGATCGCCCAGGCGGTGGTGTCCTCGGTGCTGATGGCCGGGGGCGAACGCCCCGCCGAAACACTGGTCTTCATCAGCTACCTGGTGACCATCGTGCTCGTCCCGCCCGCCTGCGCCGTATGGGGCTTTGTCGAACGCAGCCGCTGGGGCCCCGCCGTCATCGCCTTCGCCTGCCTGGTCCTGCCCGTGATGATGGTCCGCCTCGAACAGCTCTGGGATCCCGCCCGTGTCTGACCCCGCCGCCCGTAGCGGCCCCGGCCGCGTCCTCGTCGCCATCTACGCGATCTTCGCCATCGGGGCGACCTCTCGCGCCGCTGTGCAGATCCTCACCCGCTTCGGCGAGGCCCCGCTCGCCTATGTCCTCTCCGCGCTGGCCGGAGTGGTCTACATCGTCGCAACGGTCGGCCTGGTCGGCGGCAGCCGGGCATCCCTGCGCGTCGCGGCGGTCTCGTGCGCGGTGGAGTTGGCCGGCGTACTGGTGGTGGGCGCGGTCAGCGTGTTCGACCCCGCGGCCTTCCCCGACGACACGGTGTGGTCGCGCTTCGGCAGCGGTTACCTGTTCATTCCGCTGGTGCTGCCGGTGGTGGGCCTGCTGTGGCTGCGGCACGTCCACCGGTCCCGGCAGGCCGCGAACCCGGCCTGACCGGGCTCGGGCGAGCGGGCGTACCCGCGCGCCACCCGGGTAGCTTGCGACCATGACAACCGACGAGAACACGCCCGGCCTGCCCGTCGTGGTCCCGCCCGAGTGGGTCGCCCGGCACCGGGAAGAGGTGCTGCTGGCCGACGTCCGCTGGTACCTCGACGGCCGGTCCGGCTACGCGGCCTACCTTGAGGGCCACCTGCCCGGCGCGGTGTTCGCCGATGTCGACACCGACCTTGCCGCGGACGCCACCGAGTCCGGCGGCCGGCACCCGCTGCCCGACCCCGGCGACTTCGCCGCGGCCCTGGCCGCCCTGGGCATCGGCGACGGCACGCAGGTGGTGGCCTACGACGACAGCGGGGGCTCCACCGCGGCGCGGCTGGTGTGGATGCTGCGCACCCTCGGCTCGCCCGCCGCTCTGCTGGACGGCGGGATCGCCGCTTGGCCCGGACCGCTGGAGCCGGGCCGGGTCGAGCCGGTGCGCCGCGCGCGCACCCCGGTGCCCTGGCCGCCCGAGCGGATCGCCGACACCGCTGCCGTGCGTGCCGAAACCGGCGACGCGAGCCGCCTGCTCGTCGACGCCCGGGCCTACGAGCGCTACACCGGTGCAGCGCCGGCGGCGGCGGACCCGCGCCCCGGTCACGTGCCCGGCGCGCGCAGCGCCGCCTGGGCCGGGAACCTGGACGAGTCTGGGCGTTTTGCCGCGCCCGAGCGGCTGCGCGAGCGCTTCAGCGCGCTGGGTGCCGACTCCGCCGAGACCATCACCGCTTACTGCGGTTCGGGGGTCACAGCCTGCCACAACCTGCTCGCCCTCGAACACGCCGGATACACCGGTGCCCGTCTCTACCCCGGCTCGTGGAGCGCGTGGGGGGCCGACCACGCGCTGCCCGCGCAGACCGGCGAGGACACCGGCGGCACCGGGGCCCGATGAACACCGCGTGGCCTGCGAACCAGGGTCAGTGGGCGGCCACGCGGCTGATCGGCGGAGAGGACCGGGGGCGCCCGCGGGCCCGCGGGCGTCTCCTGCCATGATCGGCCGTCGCGCGGATACACGGTGCGCGGCGCGCCGATGCGCCGGTTTCGGGCGGTCGGCGGGCAGCGGAGCACATCCGGCCCGCTCCGCCCAACGCGGCTGTTGGCACGGGCGCCCGTGCCTCAAGCAAGACTCGAAACCGAGGCTTTCCGCTGTTTCACCACCTTTTAACCTCGGACCCCGATCGTGGTCGGTAGTCAGGTCGAGTATCCGGAGGAACACATGAGCGCCAGCGACCCGAACAAGGGCTTCCCCAGCGGGGACGAGGGCGGCGGCGACCGCCCGGAGTACCAGGCAGAACAGTCCGCGGACCCGGCCCGCGCCGGCGCCGACCCCGCGTTCTCGGCCGAGCCCGCCGAGCCCGCCGAGCCGGCCGATACGGCCCGGCCGCCCCAGGACGCCCCGCGCGACGATGCGGACCCTGCGGCCACCACCGATGAGTTCGCCGCCTCCGGCGAAGAGCCGGCGAGCGGCACCACCCCCGACGACGGCGCCACCCCCTGGCAGTACGAGGCCGCCGGAACGGCGCCCGACCCCGCCGAGCAGCCCCAGGCCGGCGGTTGGCACGCCCCCGGCAGCCACCCCGGCGAGCCCGGCCATCCCGGTTACCAGGGTCCGCCCAACCGGGCGGAACAGCAGAGCCGGCCGGAACAGCACGGTGAGCAGGGGCAGCACGAGCACGCCGCCCAGCAGGCCCCATACGGGCCGGCGCACGACCGGTCGGCCGGAGCCGAGCCCGCGGCCTGGTGGGCGGCCGCTGCCGCCGCAGGCCACGCCGGCCAGCCGGGCCAGCCGGGCCAGCCGAACCAGCCAGGCCGGCCCGGCGCTCCCTTCGGCCACCACGGCCCGGGCCAGTACCCCGGCGCCCACCCCTCCGGCGCGCACCCCGCGGGCGGCTGGGCCCCCGGAGGCTGGGCGGGCGGCCCCGGCAGCGGGGGATACCCGCCGCCCCCGCACGGCGACGGCCAACCGGGTCCGGGGATGCCGTCCGGCGACGAACCGCGCAAGCCGCCGTTCTTGCAGCGCAACAAGGTATTGGTGGTCGCCGCGGCCACCGCGCTGGTCACCAGCCTGATCGTGGGGCCGGCCGCCGCGGTCGCCAGCACCCTCCTGCTGGGCGGCGGAGGCGGCACATCGGCCCTGTCCGGGGATTCGGAAGGGTCGGTCTCCACCGGCAACGTCAGCAACGTCGCCGACCAGGCGCTGCCCAGCGTGGTCTCGATCCAGGCCGGCCAGGGCGGCGGAAGCGGCGCGGTCATCAGCTCCGACGGCCAGATCCTCACCAACGCCCACGTCGTCGAGGCTGCCGAAGGCGACACGGTCACCGTTACGTTCAACGACGGCAGCGAGGCCGAGGCGCAGGTCCTCGGCTCCGACCCGGTGTCCGACATCGCCGTCATCCAGGCCGAGGACAAGAGCGGCCTGACCACCGCCAAGCTCGGCGACTCAGACAAGGTCGAAGTGGGTGCCGACGTCGTCGCCATCGGTTCCCCGCTGGGCCTGCAGGGCACGGTCACCAGCGGCGTGGTCAGCGCCGTCGACCGCCCGGTCAACACCGGTGCCAGCCAACAGGAGGAGCAGCCGCAGCAGCAGCCGCAGAACCCGTTCGGGCTGCCGGAGGAGCAGCAGCCGCAGCAGCAGGAGGAAGAGCAGCTGCAGACCTCCACGGTCATCAACGCCATCCAGACCGACGCGCCGATCAACCCCGGCAACTCCGGCGGGCCGCTGATGAACATGAGCGGCGAGGTGATCGGCGTCAACACCGCGATCGCCTCGACGGGCGGCGCCATGAACAGCCAGTCCGGCTCGATCGGCCTGGGCTTCTCCATCCCGATCAACCAGGCCAAGCCCATCGCCCAGCAGCTCATCGAGGACGGCCAGGCCGACTACGCCGCCATCGAGGCGACCATCACCGGCCAGCGCAACACGGAGGGCGCCACCGTGGTCGAGACCAACGACGGCGGTGCGGCGGCAAAGGCCGGGCTGGAGCGCGGCGACCGGATCACCCACGTCGACGGCAAGGCGGTCGACGGCCCCAACGCGCTCATCGCGGCCATCCGCTCCCACCAGCCCGGCGACACGATCACGCTCGGCTACATCCGCGACGGCAACGAGGAGGAGACCGAGGTGACGCTGTCGGCGCAGTCCTCCGACAGCCTCAACGGCTGAGCACCGGCCGTCCGCCGTTCCGGCGGCGGAGGGGGAGCGGGGCCCGGCGCGCGACCGCTGCGCGCCGGGCCCCGATGCTTTTGCCGGTGGCGCTGCGGGGCGCCGCAGCGGGCTGCAACACTCGCAACGCACTCGGTGTATTTCCGGGGCCCGGGGGTATCGTTCGCCAGACCATGGGGCATGCGGCCTTCCGGGGCTGCAACGATGCCGACCGCGGAACCCGACGGAAGCCAACGGAAGAAGCCGACCACAATGCGGCGCGGCTTGCTCACCCGCGCCTCGATCTGGAGACCTGACCATGGGCGAAACCTTCTCCTCCGCACCTCCGAGCCGCCATCGGACGCAGAGGGTCACCCGGCAGGACAGCCCCGAACGTCCCGCGCGCCTGCGCGTGCTCATCGGCTCCGACACGTTCCCGCCCGACGTGAACGGCGCGGCGCTGTTCACCGCCCGCCTGGCGCGGGGCCTCGCCGATCGGGGCGCCGAGGTGCACGTGCTGTGCCAGTCCGCCGACGGGCCGCCGCACGTCGCCGAGGTCGAGGGGGTCGTCGAGCACCGGCTGCGTTCGATGCCGTCGATGGTGCACGAGACCGTGCGGCTTGCGGTCCCGGCGGGCCTGCCCGGCCACATCGACCGCCTCATCGCCCGGCTGCGCCCCGACGCCGTGCACATCCAGAACCACTTCATCGTCGGGCGGCTGCTGCTGCGCGCCGCCCGCCGCCACGGGATCCCCACCGTGGCCACCAACCACTTCATGCCGGAAAACCTGTTCACCTACCTGCGCTGCCCGCCGTCTCTGCAGTCGGCCATCGGCGGATACGCCTGGCGGGACTTCGTGCGGGTGACCTCCGGGACCGACCACCTCACCACCCCGACGCGCATAGCGGCCCAACTGCTGCTGGACAAGGGGTTCCACCGCCCGGTCGAAGCGGTCTCCTGCGGCACCGACCTGCACCGCTTCCAACCGCTTGCGGGCGGCGCCGCCGAACGCTCGCGGGTCCGCCGGCGCCTGGGGGTGCCCGACCGGCCGACGCTCGCCTTTGTCGGGCGGTTGGACGCCGAGAAGAACATCGGCGACCTCATCGAAGCACTGCCGCACCTGACCGTGCCCGAAGCCCAGCTCGTGGTGGCCGGCAGCGGACCGCAACGCGCCCACCTGGAAGCCCTCGCCGAGCAGTGCGGGGTCGCCGACCGCGTGCACCTGCTGGGTTTCGTGCCCGAGGCGGACCTGCCGGACGTGTACCACGCGGCCGACGTTTTCACCATCGCCGGCACCGCCGAGCTGCAGAGCATCGCCACGCTTGAGGCCATGGCCAGCGGCCTGCCGGTCGTCGCCGCCGACGCGCTGGCGCTGCCGCACCTGGTGCAGACGGGCCGCAACGGCTACCTCTACCAGCCGGGCAGCGCCGCCGACCTCGCGAAGTACGCCGCCGAGATCCTCGCCAACCCCGAGGACCGCGCCCGTATGGGCGAGGCCAGCCGCGGGCTCGCGTCGCGGCACGACCACGAGTCCTCACTCGCCAGGTTCGAGCAGATCTACCGCGACGTTTCGCGGCTCCGCGTTCCGCGGTGACGGCCGCCGGCCCGCGAAGCAGCCTTCATTGCGGCGGTGCCGCCGGTACCGCCGTTGCGGTGTGCCGCCACCGCCCGCGGCGCTCATTCCACTGCGGGCGCAGCGCGGTTGGGGTACCGGCCGGGTGCGGTGCGCCGGCCGGGTTCATTTTCCTCCGCTGCCGCTGCGGGCGGCTCGGCCTGCGGGGTGTCGGGCGCCTGCTCCTCGGCCCGGGGAGCGGCCGGGGGATCCTCTTCCCGGGCCGGGGCCGCAGCGGGCGCCGGCTCGCTTGCCCCGTCCGGTTGCGGGGCCGCCTGGGCCGCCTGGGCGGGCTGGGTGGCTGATCGGGCCGCGGCCTGGCTGGACCGCGCCAGCAGGACCACGCCGATCACGAGCAGGACCGCGGCGCCCGACGCGATGGAACCGTCGACCGGGCCGGTGGGCATCCGTTCGTCGAAGAAGACCACACCGATCGCGGCGGCCGCGAGCGGGTCGCTGATGAGCAGGGTCGCGTAGGCGAGCGCGAAATGCCCGCTGCGGTAGGCGTTCTGCACGATGACGGCGCCGGACATGCCGATCGCCAGTGCCACCAGGGTCAGCGGCTGCACCAGGGCGAGGACGTCGGTGACCGCCGCCGATCCGATGACGCGGGCGAATGCCGAGGTCGCCCCGTAGGCGACCCCGCCGGCCAGCGCCAGGGTCCACGCACGGGTGGCCGGCCCGGTGAATCGGGCGGCCACCGCGAACACCCCCATAACACTCGCGCAGCCCACCGGCATGAGGATGGCCTCCATGCGGGTGGCGATGGGCGCACCGGTGTGGCCGGGCAGGGTGGCCAGCAGCCCGGCCAGCGCCGCTGTCACCGCGAGCGAGCCGATGACCTGCTCCTTGGTCATCCGCTGCCTGCGGAAGAACGCGGAGAGCATCACCGCGAACAGCAGCCCGCTGACGCCGATCGGCTGGATGACGATGAGCGGGGCGTGGCTCAGCGCCACCATGTGCGCGAGGACACCCGCGATGGTCAGCACCGTGCCCAGGCACCAGCCGCGGCTGCGCACCAGGAAGCCGAGCAGTCGGAGCTGGCCCAATCTGGGGGCCGCGACCACCGACCTCTCCTGGAAAGCGGCGCCGGCTGCGACGGCGAGCGCACCCGCGATGGCGATTACCACTGGCAACGTCATATGCGGCTGCGTCCTCCTGCTGGCTCGCTGCCCGCCCGGTGCGGCGGGCGCGGCGATACGTCGGTCGGATGCGGCTGTCCCGGTGGTGGTTTTCCGGGTGCGCGGACGGTGGCGGTTTCGGTTCGGCCGGCGGTTTCCGCAGGACGGAGCGGGAGCCGTCCGGAGGCGGCGGGCGCCCGTTTCCGGGCATGGCCGAGCGGGGTGCCGACGGCTGTACAAGCTCCCCGCAGCAGTTTGGCAGGCCGTGCCCGGAGCCGGGACATCGCGGGTGCCCGCCCGCGAGTGAGCCGATCGGCGGCCGCACGCCGCCGCCGGCGCGCGTGTCCACCGCGCTGCACCCGGCATTCCTGGGGGTCCGGCAAGTCTCCTAGAGCAAAGATCAAGATCCGATAAACGTGGTGTGACCACCGTGGATGCGGTTGCGCGCCTCCCGGGCGCGGCGGCGGGCGCTCGGGACCGCAGAGCCGGTGCCGAGGTGTTCAGGTGTACCGGCGCTCCGCAGGGGCACCTGGCACCGGCGGCCGGAACCGGCCAACGGTGCCGGTCAGCGCGCCGGCCGCGCCATCACGCGGTGCGGGGCGGCAGCCGGAACCCGACGACCGAGCCGCCGTCGGGCCGGTTGTAGGCCAGCACCTCACCGCCGTGGGCACTCACGATGTCCTGCACCATCGACAGCCCCAGCCCCGACCCGGGCATGCTCCGCGCCGAGGTCGCGCGGTAGAACCGCTCGAAAATGTGCGCCAACTCCTCCTCGTCGATGCCCGGACCGCGGTCGCGGACCTCCACCCGGCCCTCCCGCACCACGATCTCGATGGGCGCCTCGCCATCGGGGTCGAACTTGGCCGCGTTCTCCACCGGGTTGGACAGCGCCCGTTCCAGCGCCCCCGGCCGGCCGTCCACCACCGTGCCGTCGGCGTCGACGGAGACCTCGCGCCCGGTGCGCCGGCGGGTGCGTTCGGCGACGCGCTCGGCCAGCCCGCGCAGCTCGACCTCCTGGGTCTGTTCGTCCTCGCGGCTTTCGGTGGCCAGCTCCACCAGCTCGTTGACCAGGTCGGTCAGTTCGCGGGTCTCGCCTTGGAGGTCGTCGATCAGCTGCCGGCGCCCTTCAGGGGGGAGCTGCTCAAAGCGCCGCATCACACTCACGTTGGTGCGCAGGCTCGTCAGCGGGGTGCGCAGCTCGTGCGAGGCGTTCTGCACCAGGCGGCGCTGCTCCTCCTTCGAGCCGGCCAGCCGCGCCAGCATCGCGCTGAAGGCGCTGCCCAGCCGGCCGACCTCGTCGCGGCCGGCCTGCCCGTTGCCGGGGCCGCCGGCGGGGACGGGGTAGTCCAGCCGCCCGGTCGCGGTGACGTACTCGGCCGTTTCGGTCAGCCGCACCAGGCGCCCGGTCACCCGCCGGCCGACCAGCCATCCGGCCACCCCGGCGCCGATCAGCACCGCCACGCCCACACCCAGTATCTGCGCGGCGAGCTGGTCCAGCATGCGTTCGGTGGGGGAGAGGTACTGGCCGATCTGGATGGCGCCGTTGCCGTTGCCCAGCGAAACCGTCGCGATCCGGTAGTCCTTGCCGTCGGCGCTGTCCTCGCGGGTGTGCACCACCCCGGCCTCGGCCTCGTCGGCGATGCCGCGGTCGGCTCCGGTGACCGGGAGGAACCGGATCTGCTCACCGCCGCGGACCTGCACCTGGACGCCGCCGTCGGGGGTGAGGATCTGGAAGGTGAACGACTGCGAGTGCAGCACCGCCAGTGCGCCGTCGCCGTTGATCGGGCCCATCTGCGGGCTGCGCAGGTCCTCCTGGAGGCTGCTGACGGTGGTTTTGAACTCGTTCTGCGCATCGGTGCGGATCATGTACGCCGCCGTGTTGTAGGCCAGCGACCCCACCAGCGCGATCACCACCGCCGCCACCAGCGCGAACGACACGGCGAACCGCGTGCCCAACCGCCAGTCCCGCATCGGCGGCACCTGGCCCGACAGCCTGTCCAGCGTGTTGGTGATCACCCGATCACCCCGAGCCCTGCGGGCGGATGGTGTAGCCCACGCCCCGCACGGTGTGGATCAGCGGCGGTGCGCCCTGCGGTTCCAGTTTGCGGCGCAGGTAGCTGATGTAGACGGCCAGGTTCTTCGACTCCGGGCCGAAGTCGTAGCCCCAGATGCGGTCGTAGATGGTCGGGTGGTCCAGCACGATGCCGGCGTTGCGCACCAGCAGTTCCAGCAGGTCGAACTCGGTTTTGGAGAGTTCGGCCTCCTGCCCGCCCCGCCACACCCGGCGGGCGCCCGGATCCAGGCGCAGGTCGCCCACCTGCAACGGGGGTTCGACGGCGCCGTCCTCGTCGATCGGCGACACGCGGCGCAGCAGCGCCCGCAGCCGCGCGAACAGCTCGTCGAGCTCAAAGGGCTTGGGCAGGTAGTCGTCGGCGCCGGCGTCGAGGCCCGCAACCCGGTCGGGGGTTTCGACCCGCGCGGTCAGCATCAGGATCGGGGTGCGGTCGCCCTCCTTGCGCAGCACCCGGCACACGCCCAAGCCGTCGACGCCGGGCATCATCACGTCGAGTATCAGCAGGTCCACGGGATCGCCGTGCACCTCCGCCAGCGCCTCGACACCGTCGGCGGCCGTGCGCACCTCGTAGCCCTCAAGCGCCAGGGCACGTTCCAGGGAGTCGCGGATGGCGCGGTCGTCGTCGGCGATAAGCACGCGGCTGGCTCGGCTCATACCGGCAATGGTCGCGCATCCGGGTTAGCCGCCGGTAAGAGGAACACGAGCCGGAAGCGGGTCCGTCCAGATCAGGGCTTGGCGCCGGGGCGCTACCGGCGGCCGGAGCGGCCCGCTGCGGCAACGGAGCCGGCGGTGACCCCCACCCCGCATCCGAGCAGGACCGCGCCGGATGCGACGCCGCTGACGATCGGCACCAGCTCCGCCATGGACACGGCGGCCAGCACGCAGCCCGCTGCGCCCAGGACGGTCAGCGCAATCCCGGGAACGGCGATGCTGCGCTCCTGCCAGACCCAGGCCAGCGCGATGAAGTGCAGGCCGACGATGAACGCGATCCAGGCGACGTTGGCCTGGGTCGGGGCCTCCAGAGCGCGCAGCACGGCGAAACCGCCGAAGAGCAGTACCGCCTCGGCGGCGACGACGGCCGCGTACTTGCGGTTGTACATGGCCGGGCGCCGACCGGGCCGGTGGTCGCCGGACGGCTCGCCGGGCCGTCCCGCCGCCCCGCCGCTGCCGCCCGGCTTGGCACCGCCACCTGACTTGGCGGCGGATGCGGCGCGGGAACCGGCAGCGCTGCGCCGGGCGGCCAGCACACTCAGCACGACGACGAGCACCAGGGCGACCGCCGCCGCGGCGCGCAGCGCGTCGGCGGCGGGCTGGGGCAGCGGCGGTTGCGCGTTGGCGAAGACGAACACGGCGCCGAAGAACGAGCCGATCAGGATGCCCACAAGCCGTTGGCCCATCGCAGCGGTCGCCGCCTTTCGCAGAGGTGCCGGGTGTATATCGGGTTGGGGGTACGGGGAGCCGCCGACCGCAGCGCTCAGGCCGGCGGGTGGGTCATAGCGCTCGGGACGCGGTCCCGGTTGCGGACTCTACTCTCCGCCGCCGCCACCACCGTCGCCGCCGCCACCGTCGCCGCTGTCGCCGCCGTCGTAACCACCGCCGCCGTCGCCGCCACTCGTGCGTCGGCGGCTTTTGCCGCCGCTCGGGGACATGGCGAAGACGATGCCGATCGCGATGCCGATCCCGATCCCCACGCTCACATTGCCCATCGCCACGCCCAATCCGGCGCCCACCGCCACCCCCACGGCGATCCACCAGCCCTTCGAAGCGGTCCGCTTCACTGCGCTTGCTCCCTTCGGTTGGCCGGCGATGGACCGCCGGCGCGATCAACTCCGACGTACCGCGGCCGCCGCCCGTTCCGCGCAGCAGCGGCCGCAGCAGCGCCCGCAAGCGCTTGCTGTACGGCCGCACCCACCGTAGACCGGGCGCACCGCCGGGCCGGCGGGCGGGGGAGGTCGGCGGTGACCCGCCAGAAATGACCGTCTGAGCCGTAAAATCTGGGCATTTCTGCAGGGGCATCGGTGCCGGGTGGCCCGCCGCCTGCGGGCCGGACCGACTAAAGCTCCCGCTCCCAGACCTGGGCCGTGAGGTCGTGACCGAAGACGTGCTCGGGTTCCTCCGCGACCAGCCGGAATCCGGCCGCCTGGTAGATGCGCCGGGCGGCGGACAGCACGGAGTAGGTCGACAGCACGATGCGCCGGTAGCCGGCCGTGCGGGCGAAACCGAGGCATTGGTGCACGAGGGCCGAGCCGACACCGCGGCCGCGCACAGCGGGTTCCACGAGGAACAGCCGCAGGCGGGCGGTTTGCGGGTCTTCGCGGACGCAGGAAATGCACCCGGCGCGCGCGCCGTCCAGGTCGGCGATCCACATGCGCTCGGCGTCCGCATCGGCGCTGCGGCCGTGGTCGGCGACGAGACGTGCCACCCACGCCTCGAAGGCGGAGTCCCAGCCGTACTCGGCGGCATAGAGCTTGCCGTGGCGCTCGACGATCCAGCCCAGGTCGCCGGGCTCCGGCGCGCGCAGCTCCGGAGCGCCGGCGGGCCCGCTATGCGTTGCGGGTCCGCCGAACAGTCCGCGCACGGTCTCCATTGCGTTGATCAGCCGGCGCCGCTCCGTTGCGGAGAGGTGCGCGACCAGCTCGGTGATCTCCTGGTTCGCGCGGTCGTCCAGGGTGGCCGCCGCGGTCCGGCCCTCCCCGGTCAGCTCCACTACCTGCCTGCGCCCGTCCGCGGCTGAGGGCGAGCGGGCGATCAGGCCGTTGCGTTGCAGCCTGGTCAGGACCCGGCTGAGCTGTCCGGCGTCCATGCCGAGTTCGCGGCGCAGATCGAGCGCCTCGGCGCGGGTGCGGTGCCGCAGTTCGTACATGATGCGGACTTCGGTCAGCGACCAGGGGGAGTCGAGCAGGCCGGGCTTGAGTGCTCCGACGCGGCGGGTGAAGAACCGGTTGAACGCGCGGATGGCGGAGACGTCCTCGATCGGGACGCCGGTGGCGGCTTCGAGTGTGCTCATGGCCTCCCCCAGGGTGGTCGCTGCCCGGTTCCGGCGCGGCCCCTCGCCGGCACCGGGCAGCAAACGTTTGACTTTGACAAACAACCTACCGGGGTGCCCGCCGCTACGGAAGAGCGGACCGGGAGACCGTGCAGCCGGCGCAATCGCCGACCGCACGGTCTCTGGATCCGGGCCGGCCCTCAGCCGTCGCCGCCGCCCTGGGACTCCGGGTCGGGGCTGCGCCGCATTCCGGCCGCCCGGCCCTTGCCCGCGACCACCAGCGCCATCTTGCGCGATGCCTCGTCGAGCATCTCCTCGCCCAGCATCACCGCACCGCGCCGCTCCACCTTGGTGGCGCGCTCGTAGGCGTCCAGGATCCGCTCGGCGTGGTCGTAGTCCTCCTGACCGGGCGCATAAACCTCGTTGGCCGCCTCGACCTGCAGCGGATGCAGCACCCACTTGCCGTCGAACCCGAGCGCGGCGGTGCGCCGCGCCGAGCGGCTGAACGCCGCAACGTCGCGGATCTGCAGGTAGGGGCCGTCGATCGCCTGGAGCCCGTTGGCGCGGGCGGCCAGCAGGATCCGCATGAGGACGTAGTGGTAGGCGTCGCCCACGTCGTAGCCGGGCGGCTGTTCCCCGACCACCAGGGTCCGCATGTTGACGGAGGCCATGAAGTCGGCCGGGCCGTAGACCAGGCTCTCCAGCCGCGGCGACGCCGCCGCGATGTCGTCCACGCGCGCCGCCCCGCCGGCGTCCTCGATCTGGGCCTCGATCCCGATCCGGCCCGGCGCCAGCCCGTTGGCGGCCTCGATCTGGGTGAGCAGGGTGTCCAGCCAGCGCACGTGGTCGGGTCCGGTCACCTTCGGCAGCACCAGGCAGTCCAGTTCGGCGCCTGCGCCCTCGACGACCTCGATCACGTCCCGGTAGGTCCACGGGGTGTCCAGCGCGTTGACCCGCACCGTGCGCACCTTGCCGCCCCAGCCGCCGGCGTTGAGCGCGGCGGCGGCGTTGGCGCGGGCGGCCGCTTTCTCGGCCGGCGCGACGGCGTCCTCCAGGTCGAGGAAGAAGGCGTCGACGTCCAGACCGCGCGCCTTCTCGATGAACCGGCCGCTGGAGGCCGGCACCGCCAGCACCGAGCGGCGCGACCGCGATTCCACCGCACCCATGAAGTGTCTCCTTGCCGTCTGGTTCTGCTGGCGTCTTGCCATGCGGGACCGGGCGGGCGCCGGCCCGGCCGGCGGGAGCCGCGGGCGGCGCCCCGCGGCCCATCCTCGCAAACAGGTGCGGGGCGCACCGCGCTCACCTGCGCTCCGCCGCAGCCGCGGCGTGCCGGGGCCGGCCGGGCCCGGCCACGGCCTGCCCGGACCCGGGTTCCAGCAGTGCCGAGCAGCAGTGCATAGAGTGCAAATCAGACAGCAGTGTTCGCGGCGCGCGTCCAGCCGCAGACGCACCCGCCCGATCCCGTGCACACGGGCCCACGCACACGGCCCGCTCCACAGGCGGCCGTACCAACAGGAAGGCGCCCTCCGGGGGGAGAATGCGATGAACCCGCAGGACGAGCAGACGACCAGCCACCCCACCAGTTCGCACTGGGGAACCTACGACGTCCTCGTCACCGGTGACCGCGTCACCGGTGTGCGCCCCGGCCCCGGCGACCCCGACCCCTCGCCCATCAGCCGCAACGTCCCCGCCGCACAGCACCACCCCACGCGGGTGGCGGCTCCCGCAGTACGGCGGCGCTGGCTGGAGAACGGCCCCGGCCCCGACGACCTGCGCGGAACCCCCGGCGACGAGTACGTCCAACTCGACTGGGACCGCGCCCTGGACCTGCTCGCCGCCGAGTTCGACCGGGTGCGGCGCCACCACGGCAACGCGGCGATCTACGGCGGCTCCTACGGCTGGGCCAGCGCGGGCCGGTTCCACCACTCGCAGAGCCAGGTGCACCGCTTCCTCAACACCATCGGCGGCTACACCCGCTCCCGCAACACCTACAGCCACGCCTGCGTGGAAGTGGCGCTGCCGCACATCGTGGGCCTGGGCGGCACCGCCGACCTGCTCGAACGCGCACCGACCTGGGAGGCGGTCGCCCAGCACACCGACCTGGTGGTGAGCTTCGGCGGGCTGCGGCTGTCCAACTCCTGGAACACCTCCGGCGGGCGCGCCCGCCAGACCGCGGCCGAAGGCATGCGCGCCGCGGCGGCCAACGGCGTGCGCACCGTGTCGATCAGCCCGTTGCGCGACGACACCATCGACGAGATGGGCGCCGAGTGGCTGCCGGCCGCCCCCGGAACCGACACCGCCGTGCAGCTCGCCCTCATCCACACCCTGTTCGAGGAAGGGCTCGCCGACTTCGCCTTCCTCGACCGCTACACGGTCGGCGCCGACGTCGTGCGCCGCTACGTCATGGGCCGGCACGACGGTGTCGCCAAGACCCCCGAATGGGCCGCAGAGCTGTGCGGGCTGCCCGCCGACACGCTGCGCGGCCTCGCCCGGCGCATGGCCTCCGGACGCACACTGGTCAACGTGGGCTGGTCGGTGCAGCGCGCCCGGTTCGGCGAGCAACCGCTGTGGGGCGGCGTCGCGCTGGCCGCCTGCCTGGGCCAGATCGGGCTGCCCGGCGGCGGGTTCGGCACCGGCTACGGATCCTCGGGCAACTACGCCGGCGGGTCCACCCCCTCGGGCCTGCCGCGGTTCCTGCAGGGCCTCAACCCGATCGACTCCGCCATCCCGGTCGCCAAGGTCGCCGACATGCTGCTGCACCCCGGCGAAACCTACGACTACGACGGTCGGCGCCGCACCTACCCCGACATCAGGATGGTCGTCTGGTCGGGCGGCAACCCCTTCCACCACCACCAGAACCTCCCGCGGCTCACCCGCGCGTTCGGCCGGCCCGAAACCGTGCTGGTGGTCGAGACGCACTGGACCGCCACCGCCCGCCACGCCGACATCGTGCTGCCCTCCACCACCTCGCTGGAGCGCGACGACATCGGCGCGAGCCAGGGCGACCTGCGCGTGCGCGCCATGCCGCGCGCAGTACCGCCGCACGGCCGGGCCCGCGACGAGTTCGACATCTACGCCGACCTTGCCGAGCGGCTCGGGCTGCGCGCCGGGTTCACCGAAGGCCGCACCTCGGCGCAGTGGTTGCGGCGCATCTACGAGCAGTGGCGCCAACGCCACACCGCGGCCGTCCCCGACTTCGACGCCTTCTGGACGGCCGGGGGCACCGACATCCCCGACCGGATCCAGGACACCACCCTCTTCGGTGCCTTCCGCGCCGATCCCGACGCCCATCCGCTGGCCACGCCCAGCGGGCGGATCGAACTGTTCTCGCAGACCGTCGCCTCGTTCGGCTACGACGACTGCCCCGGCCACCCGGCGTGGCTGCCCGCACCCGAGCGCATCGGCGCCGAACGGGCGGACCGGTGGCCGCTGCTGCTCATCGCCAACCAGCCGCGCGGACGCCTGCACAGTCAGCAGGACATGGGCGCCTACAGCCGGTCGCTGGAGGTCGCCGAGCGGGCGCGGCTGCGCATGCACCCCGACGACGCGCAGGCGCGCCGCATCGCCGACGGCTCGGTGGTGCGGGTGCGCAACGACCGCGGCAGCCTGCTGGCGGGGGTCGAGATCAGCACGGATGTGCGGCCCGGCGTCGTCCAGCTCTCCACCGGCGCCTGGTACGACCCGTCGGCGCCCCAGGTGGCGACCTGTGTCCACGGCAACCCGAACGTGCTCACGGCCGACACGCACACATCGTCGCTGAGCCAGGGCACCACGGGCCAGCACGTGCTCGTCGAGGTCGACCGCTACGAGGGCACCCCGCCGCCGGTCCGCGTGTTCGAGCCGCCGAAGGTGGCCCTGGAGTAGCCGCCGCGGGACGGTGGCCGCGGGGCCTGCGGCCGGGCGGGCCGCCTACCGGCCGGGGACGCCGCAGCCTCTGCACCCGCCGCTGGTTTCGGCGGCCGGAACTGCCAGAAGGGCTCGTGCAGCGCCACGCGGCAACCGCACGGCGCACCGGCCGCAGAGGCGCCGCCGCTGCCCTGGCGCCGCCGAGACACCGCTCACCTCGGCACCCCACTTCCCCCGAATTTGGACATAGGTTAGCCTCTACTAAGTTCTAGTGGAACGTGAACCCATCCCGGAGGAACAGTGCTGCCCCTGCACGCGCGCCGCACGGCCGCCCCCGCCGGCGGAGCGCGATGAGCCTGGAACGCCCGTCAACCGCGGCGGGCGCCGGAAACGGCACCGGCCCAGGCCCCGGCACAGCCGCCGACGCCGCTGACTCCGTCGTCGCCGCGCACGCGCTCGACCACCGCACCAGCGCCACCGCCCGCACCCACACCCTGCGGGCGACCGGCCTGCTCGTGCTGCTCGGTGTCCTGTTCGGCTGCGCGGTGCTCAGTATCGCCGTCGGCGCCAAGGCCATCCCGATCGGCACCGTCCTCGATGCGCTGCTCGGTCCGGACGGCGGCTACAACGCCAGCGTCGTGTGGGAACTGCGCATGCCGCGCACGGTCCTGGGCGTGTTCGTCGGTGCGGCACTCGGCCTCGCCGGCGCCCTCATGCAGGCCCTCACCCGCAACCCCATCGCCGAACCCGGCATCCTCGGCATCAACTCCGGTGCCGCCGCGGCCGTGGTCACCGCGATCTTCGTCTTCGGTATGACCAGCGCGGGCGCCTACGTCTGGTTCGCGTTCGCAGGCGCCGGGATCGCCGCCCTGCTCGTCTACGCGCTGGGGTCGCGCGGCCGCAGCGGTGCCACGCCGGTCCGCCTCGCGCTCGCCGGGACCGCGCTGGGGGCGGTCCTGCAAGGGTTCGTCTACGCGCTCACGGTGCTCAACGAGTTCGTCTTCGACGAGATCCGCTTCTGGCAGGTCGGCTCGCTCGTCGGCCGCGACCTGGAGCTCTTCGTGCGGATCTGGCCGTTCCTCGCCGCCGGGATTTTGCTGGCGCTGACTCTGGGGCCCGCGCTGAACGCCATCGCGCTCGGCGAGGACCTCGCCGCCTCCCTCGGCGCGCACGTGAACCGCACCCGCACGCTGGTGGCCGTGGCGATCGTGCTGCTGTGCGGCGGAGCGACCGCGGCGGCCGGGCCCATCTGGTTCGTCGGGCTGATCGTCCCGCACGTCGCCCGCGCCTTCACCGGACCGGACCAGCGGTGGCTGCTGCCCTACGCCGCCGCGATCGGCGCGGTGCTGCTGACCCTCGCCGACACCGCCGGACGCATCATCACCGACGGCGGCGAACTGGAGGTCGGCATCGTCACCTCGCTGGTCGGCGCCCCCGTGTTCATCTATCTCGTGCGGCGCAGAAGGATGGCCCGGATATGACTCTCACCCCCGCGCGTACCGGCACGGGTCCCGGTACAGGCGGCGCCGCGGCCGGTACCGCCGGCAAGCCGCCCCAGCGGCCCGCGCGGACCGTGCGCCTGGCGGGCGGCCGCATCAGCTTCGTGGTGCGCCCGCGGGTGGCCGCCGTCTACACCGCGCTGCTCGCCGCCACCGTCGCCGTGTTCGCCGTGTCGCTTTCGGTGGGCGAGTACCCGATCCCGCTGCCGCGGGTGCTGTCGGCACTCGCCAGCCACGGCGAACGCCTCGACCTGTTCTTTGTCCGCGACGTCCGGCTGCCGCGCGCCTGGGTCGCCGTGCTGGTCGGCGCCGGACTGGGCATCGCGGGCGCGGTGTTCCAGAGCCTCTCGCGCAACCCGCTGGGCAGCCCCGACATCATCGGGTTCACCGGGGGAGCCTCCACCGGCGCGGTCGCCACCATCCTGCTTTTCGGCGGGACCATGGTGCAGGTCTCCATCGGGGCCATGGCCGGCGGCCTAGCAACGGCCGTCCTCGTCTACCTGCTCGCTTTCAAACAGGGCGTGCAGGGCTACCGCCTGGTCCTGGTCGGCATCGGTATCAACGCGCTGCTGCTGGCGGTACGCGACTACCTGATGACCCGCGCCGAACTCACCGAGGCGGTCACCGCGAACATCTGGATGATCGGCAGCCTCAGCGGGCGCGGCTGGGGCGAGGTCATCGCGGTGTCCATTGCCGCGGCCGTGCTGATACCCGCCATCCTCAGCCTGGGGCCGCGGCTGCGCCTGATGGAGATGGGCGAGCAGGGCGCGCGCGGGCTGGGCGTGCCCGTGCAGGGCACCCAGGTCGCCGCGATGCTCGCGGCCAGCGCACTCACCGGTGCGGCCATCGCCGTATCCGGCCCCATCTCCTTCATCGCCCTGGCCGCACCGCAGCTCGTCCGCCGCCTGGCCCGCACCGGCGGCACCGCGCTGCTGGGAGCCGGGCTGATGGGAGCACTGCTGCTGGCGGGCGCCGACCTGCTGGCCCAGCGCGCGCTCGCACCCACCCAGCTGCCGGTGGGCGTGGTGACCGCGGTCATCGGCGGCAGCTACCTGGTCTGGGTGCTGTACCGGGAATGGCGGACCGGCCATGCCTGAACGATCGCCCGCACCGCCACCCGGCCCACCCGCCCCACCGGCCGACCCGCAGTCACCGGCACCGGCCCAGGCACGCCAGGCCGCCGCACAACCCGATTCCGGCCACGCAACGCACCGAGGAGAGACGATGCCCGAACAGTCCCGGCTGCGGGGAGAGAACCTGACCCTGGCCTACGACCAGAGCGTGGTCTCGCGCGACCTCGGGATCTCGATCCCGGACAACTCGTTCACGGTGATCGTCGGACCCAACGCGTGCGGCAAGTCGACCCTGCTGCGCGCGCTGTCGCGGATGCTCAAGCCCAGCCAGGGCGCCGTCCACCTGGACGGCCGGCTCATCGGCTCCTACCCGTCCAAAGAGGTCGCGCGCCGGCTGGGGCTGCTGCCGCAGTCCTCGATTGCGCCCGACGGGATCACCGTCGCCGACCTGGTGGCGCGGGGCCGCTACCCGCACCAGAAGTTCCTCAAGCAGTGGTCGCGCGCCGACGAGAAGGTCATCAACGAGGCCATGGAGTCGACCGGCACCATGGACCTCGCCGGGCGCATGGTCGACGAACTCTCCGGCGGGCAGCGCCAGCGCGTATGGCTGGCCATGGTGCTGGCCCAGCAGACGCCGCTGCTGCTGCTCGACGAGCCGACCACCTACCTGGACATCGCCCACCAGATGGACGTCCTGGACCTGTGCGCGGAGCTGCACCACGAACGCGACTACACGCTCGTCGCGGTCCTGCACGACCTCAACCACGCCTGCCGCTACGCCACGCACCTGATCGTGATGAAGGACGGCCAGGTGGCCGCCGAGGGCAACCCGATGGACATCGTCACCGCGGAACTGGTCGAAGAGGTCTTCGGCATGCCCGTGCGCGTCATCCCCTGCCCCGAGACCGGCAACCCGCTCGTTGTTCCGGTGGACCGCGGCGGCCGCATCTCCCGCCGGGCGAAGTCCCAGGACCCTGCGGCCGCCCCCGAAGGCGCGCGCCTGTACACCGCGGACCCGGGGACCAACGGCACGGCCGCCGCGGCGAGCGGTCCGGAGGAGCGCCAGAGCGCCTGAGCCGGTGAGCCGGCGGCCGGCGCTCCACGGCCGCACGGCGCAGGCGGGCGGTGTTTCCGCGGCCGCGGCCGGCTGCTCCGGCCGCGGCCCGCTGCGCCTACTCGGCCTACTCGGCCTGCTCCGACTGCTCCAGCTCCACCAGGTCCACGCGCTCCGGCGCGCCGATGGGGCCGCGGTAGCAGGCTCCGACGTCGGCGCTGTAGCTCTGGGTCTCGGCATTGCCGTCCGGGGCCGGCAGCAGCCGGCAGGTCCATTCGCCGATCTCGGCGACATAGCCCGCCGCCTGCTGCTCGGCCTCCGGGAGCGCCAGGTACTCCTCGACGACCGGGCGGACGTCGCCGCAGGCGGTGGAGCCGCGCGTGGGCACCAGGTAGGCGCGGTCGATGTCCGGTACGCCCCCGACCACGCCGCAGATGCGGCTGTCCAGGCCGCCGAGCCCGGAGTAGCTCCACTTGTGGCCGGTACCGCCGGCGGTGTATTCGAGGCGGAGCGGATCGCCCTCCAGCGAGGTCCACAGGTCGAACGGGACGTCGGAGTACCGCTGCTCCTGCCCCGCCCCGTCGCGGGCCGCGAACCCGAACGTTCCGCTGATGTGCAGGGCGCGCGTACCGTTCAGCTTTCCTTCGACCCGGTCGGCCACCTCCATGGAATCCTGCAGGCCCTTGAGGGGCGCCAGCACCGCAGCGCGCGAGTTGCGCCAGGCGGTCGCCTCGTCGACCGCGGTCTGCGCTGCGACGTACTGGCCTTCCATGTTGCCGCCGTAGTCGCGCTGGATCAGGTGGTCCGACTCCGGCCGGTAGATCTGGGCGACGCTGCCGGCGTCGGGTTCGGCCGGATCGCCGAGCACCGTGACCGACTGGAAGTGCGGCTGCCCGTCCAGCGTCGCCAGGACGTACTCGCGGCGCTCGGCCGTTCCCGCGGCCGCGTCCCCGGCCTCGTCGACCGCACGGTAGTTGTCGCCGGTCTGCAGGGCCTGGACCGCTTCGGCGACGGCGTCTTGCGCGGTTCCGAACGAGGGCGCCTGCGAAGGCGACGGTTCGGGCGCGGGAGCGGGCGTGCCCGCGAAGGTGTCGAAGGCGAAGAAGCCGCCGGCACCCACCGCGATCACGGCGGCCATGCTCGACGCCACAACGGCGGTGGTCGCCGGCGCCCCCGGCCGGCGCGGCGGGGGCGCGGCGGGCGGCCCGCCCGCGCCGACCGCGGCCTCGGTTCCGGCGGGCATGGAACCGGTGGACTCGGCGGCCGCGGGCTCGACGGCCGAGACGGAATCGGTGGCGGCGGCGAATCCGGACGTTGCGGGCAGACCGGTACCGGTTGCGGTGCCGTCCCCGGTGCCCCCGCCGGCCGCGGGCGGCGACGGCTGCGCTGCGGTCCAGGGTGCGCCGCCGGTGCCGCCCTGCGCTCCGGCGCCGAAACCGCTCCAGCTCTCCGTGAAGATCGCGGCCAGCCGCGCACCCAGGTCCCGGGTGGCGATCTGCGCGGTGTCGTCGGGTGAGGCGAAGGCCACCAGCCCCCTGTAGGCGCTTTCGGCACTAGGCCGCGATCCGGGATCGTCCGAGAGCGCGAGTTCGAGCAGCGGGGCCAACTCGGCGGGGACCCCGGCGAGATCGGGCGCGCCCCGGCCCGCGCCCGGCTGATCGGCGGCGGCATTGGGGACGGCGGGACCGGCGCCGGGGAAGGGGCTGCGCCCGGTCGCCGCGTAAACGACCAGGCAGGCCCAGGAGAACACGTCGGCGGGCGCTGCGGCAGCGGCGTCCTCGGCCGGGGCGAAGGCCGAGCCGCCCGCGCCGGCAACCGCACCCAGGCCGATGACCCGCGGCCCGTCCGTAGCCAGGACGACTCCGCCGGCCGCCACCGCCCCGTATGCCAGGCCGGCGGCGTGGACGGTGGTGAGCGCCTCGGCGGTACCGGTGGCCAGCGCGAACACGGCGCCGCGTTCCAGCCCTCCGCACTGTTCCACCTGGGAGCGCAGGGTCGGTCCGGGCGGGAAACCGGTGGCGATCCAGGGCAGTTCGGCATCGGGGCCGGCGGCCAGGAGCGGTTGGGTGCACACGCCCGCGGCGGCGCGCAGTGCGGCGATCCGGCGGGTGAGATCGAAGCGGAACCAGGTGTCGGCGGCGAGCCGCGCAGCGGCGACCCGGACGGCCACCGGCGAGCCGTGCGCGTCGAAGGCACCGTAGAGGGTGCCGTAGCCGTCCTCGTCCAGCCGGCCGGCGAGAGTGTAGGGGCCGACCTCGCGGGGATCGATCGCGGCCAGCGGTCGCAGTTCAGGGGGATGGGGCGCATTCGCGGCCCCGTACTGCGCGCTCATAGTCTGCTTCTTTCTTCTCGCAGGCCGACGTGCGGCGTTGGTGCGTGCAACTCGCGCCCCCGCGTTCCCCGGCGGACCCGGCATGCGGCGCATGCCGGTCGCGCCGGCGGAGAGAACGCATGGCGGGGTGGCGTGCGGCGCATGGCAAGGGGCTTCGCTGCACAGCCGTACACACGGGTACGCCACTGCACCGGCACGGCCGGCCGCTGGGCATGCATCGTGCACGATGGCGGGCCGGGAAGGGCGGCCGGTAGCCGATCCCCGCGTGACCCTATCGGTGCAGGGATACGGACATTCCACCGGCGAGACCCGACGATCCGCAAACTGCTCTGAAATGGTACAGAGTTCCCGCAGCGGCAGCGTATTCGCCACCCCTGCCACTCCGGGCGTTCGCGCCCGCCGCACCCGCACCCGCCGGGCAGCGGAAGCACCGGGCCCGGCACCACGCAGCGCTGGTGCCGGACCCGTCCGAAGTCCGGCCGGCGCGGCCCCTCGATGCGGCGGCCGGCGGATCAGCCCTCGCGCCTGCGCCTGTTCCGGTTCCTGCGCAACCGGTTGAAGATGACCGCGAGCACCGCGGCAAGTCCGAGCACCGGCAGTACGCGCTTGAGCACGGGGACGCCCACGGTCGACATCAGGTCGATGGTGTCGTCCCGCGCCCGCATGCCCGGAACGTCGTCCGGCCGTGTGTCGCCGCCCGGCCGGGACCCGGGCTGCGCCCACTCCGGCTCCGCGGTATCCGCAGCGCCCGCGGTGCCCGGATGCACGCCGGCCGGCTCGCCGGCCTGCGGCGGGACCACCGCGTTGGCCGGGGCCGCCTCGCCGCCGGCCGCGTGCGGCGCCGATTGCGCGCCACCCCCGGCGCTGCCCGCGGCGTCGCCGCCCTGCGCGCTGGCCTTGACCTGCTCGCGCTCCTGCGCCGATCCCCCCTGCAGTTCGGCGGCGAGATTCTCGGCGAACCTCGACACCAGTTTGGAGCTGACATCGGCCATCACACCGCGTCCGAACTGGGCGACCCGGCCGGTGACGGTGAGGTCGGTGTCGACCGTCACCTCGGTGGTGCCCTCGTCGAGCTCGTGCAGCGCGGCGGTCACCGTGGCCGAGGCGGTACCGGTGCCGCGCGCCTCCTTGCCGCCGGCGTGCAGTTCGACCCGGCGCTCTTCGGAATTGATCTCGGTGAAGTGCGCCTCGCCCCGGTAGGTCACCGTGA
Organism: Streptomonospora sediminis; assembly: GCF_054778995.1. NCBI lineage: Bacteria > Bacillati > Actinomycetota > Actinomycetes > Streptosporangiales > Nocardiopsidaceae > Streptomonospora > Streptomonospora sediminis. The sequence continues at coordinate 13,187 of NZ_BAAGYZ010000005.1, read as the reverse complement.
TCGGGCCGACCTTCACCCGGACCTTGCCCGTCATGGTGTCGCCCTCGACCGATTCGAGAGTGGCCCCCGGCATGCACGGCGCGATCCGCTCGACGTCCAGCAGTACGTCCCAGGCCCGGCCAACAGGCACGGGCACCGTGAAACGGTTGTTCAGCTGCGTACTCATTCGCAGCGCCGCCTTCCTGCCGCGTTCGGCGTCATCGGCTTCGCACTCCCATCTGCCCGGCGGGCGCGCCCCAGGACCCGTCCCGGGTACTACCCCGTCCGCCCGCCGCAATCCGCCCGGCCGCAGGCGCACGGCCGGGACGGCCGACCGCCGGCGGCCGGCCCGCCCGTTGCCGGGGCCGTCAGATCCCCGCCGCCCGGGCCAGCGCCCGGCCGGTGAGCACCCGCGCCAAGTGGCGCCGGTAATCGGCCTGCGCACTGAGGTCGTTGGGCGGGTCGGTGCCGGCATCGGCCGACCGCGCGGCGTCGCGCAGCGCCCCGGCCTGCGCCGGAACACCCCGGCAGGCGGCCTCGACACCCTCGGCGCGTATCGGGGTGCTGCCCATGTTGGTCAGCCCCACACGGGCCTCGGCGATGCCGCCGTCGCTGCGCCGCACGGCCGCGGCCACCCCGACCACCGCCCACGCCTGCGCGGCCTGGGAGAATTTCTCGTAATGGAAGGACCAGCCGCCCATCTTCGGGAACCGCACCGCCGTCAGCACGTCGCCGATGTCCAGTGCCGTGGTCAGGTAGTCCAGGAAGAACTCCGACGCCGGCACCGTGCGCTCCCCGTCCTCACCCGAGATCAGGAACTGCGCGTCCAACGCGAGCGCCACCGCCGGCAGGTCGCCCGCCGGGTCGGCGTGGGCCAGCGACCCGCCCAGCGTCCCGCGGTGGCGCACCGCAGGGTCGGCGACCGTGCGCGTGGCCTGCGCGAGCAGGTCGCAGTGCGCCGCCACCAGCGGATCGTGCATCACCTCGTCGTGGGTGGTCATCGCCCCGACACGCAGCCAGTCGCCGTCGTCCTGCACACCGCGCAGGTCGGTCAGCCCGGCCAGGTCCACCACCACATCGGGGTAGGCCAGCCGGAACCGCAGCAGCGGGGTCAGGCTCTGCCCGCCCGCCATCACCTTGGGTTCGTCGCTGTCGGCGAGTACCCGCACCGCCTCGGAGACGTCGCTGGGCCGCACGTAGTCGAACTGTGCCGGGATCATCGCGGTCCTCCCTCGCTCGCGCCGCCCTGGACCGCGCCACCGGCCTCGGCGATGGCCCGCCACACCCGTTGCGGCGTGCACGGCATCCGCAGGTCGTGCACGCCGTAGGGCCGCAGCGCGTCGACGACCGAGCCGACCACGGCCGGGGTCGAGGCGATCGTGCCCGCCTCGCCCACACCCTTGGTGCCGAGCGGGTTCGTGGTGGCCGGCGTAACGGTCCGGTCGGTGGTGAAATGCGGCATGTCCGCGGCCGTGGGCACCAGGTAGTCGGCCAGTGTCGAGGTCACCAGGTTGCCGTCGGCGTCGTGCACGGCCTCCTCGTACAGCGCCTGGGCGATGCCCTGCGCAAGCCCGCCGTGCACCTGGCCCTCCACGATCAGCGGGTTGACGACCGTGCCCACATCGTCGACCGCCGTATACGACCGGATCCGCACCTCGCCGGTCTCGGTGTCGACCTCGGTCGCGCACAGGTGCGTGCCGTGCGGGTACGAGAAGTTCTCCGGGTCGAACGTGGAATCGGCGTCCAGCGAGGCTTCGGCACCCTCCGGCAGGTCGTGGGCCGCGAACGCCGCAAGCGCCAACTCCTGCATCCCGGTCGAGGGCCGCTCGGTGCCGCGCACGGTGAACCGGCCCCCGGAGAACTCCAGATCGTCCTCGTTGGCCTCCATCAGGTGCGCCGCCAGCCGCCGCGCTTTCTCCAGCACCCGGTCGCAGGCCCCGACCACCGCAGTGCCGCCCACCACCAGCGAACGCGACCCGTAGGTGTCCATCCCCTTGGGTGAGACCCGGGTGTCGCCGTGCAGCACCTCGACGTCCTCGAACGCCACCCCGAGCTTGTCGGCGACGATCTGGCTCCAGGCGGTGGCGTGCCCCTGGCCGTGGGCGCAGGAGCCGGTCACCACCTCGACCTTGCCGGTGGGCAGCATCCGCACCGAGGCGTTCTCCCACCCGCCGGCGCTGTAGGACAGCGACCCCAGCACCCGCGACGGCGCCAACCCGCACATCTCGGTGTAGGTCGAGACGCCGATACCGAGCTGCACCGGGTCGCCGTTCTCGCGGCGGCGGCGCTGCTCGGCGCGCAGCTCGTCGTAGCCGAACAGCCGCATCGCCTTGTCGGTGGCCGCCTCGTAGTTGCCGGAGTCGTAGGTCAGTCCCGCGATGGTCGTGTAGGGAAACTCCTCGTGCCGGATCCAGTTGCGCCGCCGCAGCTCCATCGGGTCCATCCCGATCTCCTCGGCGAGCTCGGTGACGATGCGCTCGATGGCGTAGGTGGCCTCGGGCCGGCCCGCGCCGCGGTAGGCGTCGGTGGGCATCTTGGTGGTGAACACCCCGGTGCACGAGAACGAGTAGGCGTCCATCTTGTAGATACCCGGGAACATCAGCGCACCCAGGACCGGCACGCCCGGAGTCACCAGCATCATGTAGGCGCCCATGTCGGCCAGCAGGTCCACCTTGAGCCCGCGGATGCGGCCATCGGCGTCGGCGGCGATCGACACGTCCTGGATCTGGTCGCGCCCGTGGTGGGTGGTCTGGAACCCCTCCGTGCGGGTCTCGGTCCACTTGACCGGCTTGCGCAGCCGCTTGGCGAGCAGCAGCGCCAGCACCTCTTCGGCGGTCACCTGCAGTTTCGAACCGAAACCGCCGCCCACGTCGGGTGCGATGACCCGGATCTTGTGCTCGGGCACCCCGGTGGTCATGGCCAGCATGAGCCGCAGGATGTGCGGGACCTGGGTGGCCGACCACAGCGTGAACGAGTCGCCGTCAGGGCGGCACACCACCGAACGGGGCTCCATCGCCGCCGGGATCAACCGCTGCTGGTGGTAGCGGCGGCTCACCACGACGTCGGCGCCCTCGAACGCGGCATCGGTGTCGCCGGCGGAGAACGGCCACACGAACGCCTTGTTGGTGCCCTGCCCCTGGCCCGATCCCGGATGCACGAGATCGGCGCCCTCGGCCAGCGCCGCCTCCATGTCGACCACGGCCGGCATCGGTTGGAACGCGACGTCGATGGCCTCCAGCGCATCGGCGGCGGCGTAGGCGTCGCGCGCGACCACGCAGGCCACGGCTTCACCGACGTAGCGCACCTCGTCGACGGCCATGGGCGGGTGGTCGGGCAGCGCCATGTCGGCGGTGACCGGCCACGCGCACGGCAGGCTGCCCTGCTCGGCGGCGAAGTCGGCGCCGCTGAACGCGGCCACCACCCCGGGCTGCTGCAGCGCCGCCGAGCAGTCGACCTCGGAGATGCGGGCGTGGGCGTGCGGGCTGCGCAGGAACGCCACGTGCAGCATGCCCGTCTGCTGGATGTTGTCGGTCCAGTTGGTCTGCCCGGTGATCAGCCTGGCGTCCTCTTTGCGCAGGCGGGGGCTGCCGATCTGGTCGGTGCCCGACTCCGGTGCCATGGTCATGACGACGCACCTCCGCTCGCGGCGTGCCGCGCCGGCTCCTCCTCGCGGGCCACCTGGGGCGGCACCCCGGTGGTGCGCGGCTCGGACTCGGGCGCAGCGGCCTGGGCGCGCATCGCGGCCGCGGCCTCGCGCACCGCCCGCACGATGTTGACGTAGCCGGTGCACCGGCACATGTTGCCTTCCAGCCCCTCGCGGACCTCGTCCTCGCTGGGGTCGGAATTGGTGCGCAGCAGATCCAGCGCAGCCATGATCATGCCGGGCGTGCAGTAGCCGCACTGCAGGGCGTGCGTTTCGTGGAAGGCCCGCTGCACCGGGTGCAGGTCGCCGTCGGCGGCGAGCCCTTCGACAGTGGTGATGTCGTGGCCGTCGGCCTGGCAGGCGAGCACCGAGCAGCTTTTGACGGAGTGCCCGTCCAGCAGCACCGTGCAGGCGCCGCAGTTGGTGGTGTCGCACCCGACGGGGGTGCCCGCCTTGCCCAGTTGCTCGCGAAGATAGTGGACGAGGAGCCGGCGTGCTTCGACCTGGTCGTCGTAGCGGACGCCGTCGACTGTGACGCGGATATGTGGCATGGGGCCAAGACCTCCTCAAGTAGTGGCCTCATCAGTCCTACTGGTCATGGGAGGTCCGACCACGGTAAAACACGAGGTCCGAGCGAACCAGGCCCCCTTTTTGCATGTTCTTGCAAAAGGCAGGAGGCCGGTGGGGCCGGGACGAAAAAGCAGGGGCGCGGCCCGCGCCGGCGGCGGTTCCCCGGCGCGGGCAGGATCAGTCGGCCGTGCCGCCGTTGCCGCCGCCGAGTTCGCGGCGGCGCCGCCGCGCGACCGCGAGCGCGCGGGCCAGCCCGGCGACCCCCAGCCCCACGGCGAGCACGGGCACGACCCAGACCGCGTCGAAACCCCACCGCGACGGGCCGGCGATGATGAACGCCGCACCCAGCAGAATGAACAGTATTCCGGCGATCAGGGATCCCCAGTCCGTACTACGACGGTTCACGGTGCACCTCCATATCGCCGATGTGGGAGGCCAGGTTGATGACCAGGGTGGGCGGCGGCCCGTCCTGCCCGGACTCCGGCCCCTCGCCCGAACCTGCGCCGCGGCCTTGGTCCGCAGGCTGCTCGAATTCGTCGACCGCGGTGGCGTGCCCGCTGCCCGGCTCTACGGGCAGGGCCGGTTCGCCGGGCTCCAGCGTGCGGCGCAGATCCACATTGCCCCAGTGCACGTTCTCTTCGATGCGCAGCCTGCCCCACGACATCCTGCCGCGCACCTGCACCCGCGCGTCATAGGGCACCAGTACGGTCACTTCGCCGAAGTGCACTTCGGCGCCGACCTCGACCCGCTGGCCAGACTCCAGCGGAAGCCGTGTCAGGTCGAGCCGCACTTCGCCGCCTGTCAGCGAATGCGGGCGCTCGGCGGCGGCGACGGTGGTGGGCCGGTAGTCGAGCGATGTGAAACGCATACCCGGCAGGTCGACCAGAGCCGAGCCCGCAAGCAGCAGGACCGCAACCATCCCGGTGCTGATCAGGCCGCGCGGATCGCCGAACCAGGCGCCGGCCACGCAGGCGACGCCGATGGTCATCACCACACTGCCGAGGAAAAACGGCCCCGTCTGCGGCCCGAAGAGTGTCTCGGCGAACCCGGTGCTGGTCGCGCCGAGCGCGATCGCGGCCTCGGCCACCACCAGCCACCACACGAACCCCACCAGCCGCACCCCGCGGGCGGCCCGCTGCTCCTGCTTCTGCCGGCGGCGCCGGGCCCGGGCGTCGCGCACCCGTTCGCGCCTGCGCTGCCGGAAACCCGACAGGCCCGTCCGCGCTCCGCCGGCGGTGTCGTGCCCCGCTGCGCCTGCTGCGTCGCCGTCTCCGCCGTCGCCCCCGCCCCCGGCGCTATCGGCACGGTCGGGATCGGCCACCACCGCCAGATCCACCGGACCCGCCGGCGCCTGCGCCCACGGCTGGGCCGGGTTGAAGTAGGCGGGTTTGGGGTCGGGGTCCGGGGTGGCCGGCGGCGGCTCGCCCGACTTCAGCAGCCCCGGCAGCTCCCGGTAGGCCTGGCGCAGGTCGACACCGCGGTTGTGGGCCACCAGCACGCCGAGGATCAGCGGGGTCGCCAGCATCAGGGTTCCCCAACCGACCCCGCCGATCAGGCTGAACGCCGCCGGCACGGCCAACCCCAGCCCCAGCAGCGCCGGCACCGTCCGCTCGGGAATGCGCCGGTTCATCAACTGCTCGCCCATCGCGGGCCCCCGCTGCGGGTCGCGCATCGCCATCCACGCGCCGACATACAGCAGCACACCGGTGAATCCCGCCAGCGCGGTGATGGCAAAACCCATCCGCCACACGATCGGGTCGATCCCGGTGTAGGAGCCCAGCCCGGCGCACACCCCGGTGATCAGGCCGTGCTCGTTGTCGCGGAGCAGCTCCGTGCTCCCCTGCCGGTCCGTGCGGTCAGGGTCAGCGGGCGGCGACACAGGCGGCATCGCGGCACGCGATTCCGCAGCCGCTGAACCGCCGCCACCGGGCCCGCGCGCTCCGTCGTGTGGGGGCTGCCGCGTGTCGTCCACCGTTACCGTGTCCGTTCCAGCATCGGCGGCCAGCTCTGTCCCATGGCCCCATCCTCCTCTGCCACGTGCACCGATGCCCATGGGGAACTACCCTGACGCCACCCTGATCCCCACAGGCACGGTTCCGGGGGCGGGTCCCTGATGACGTACCCCCGCAAGCCGGGCATCCTGGATGGCACGGGCGCAAGAAAGCCGCACCGTCCGATCGCACCGCGGTCGGACGGTGCGGCCGCCGCCCGCCCGCCCGCGCAGAGCACGCGCGCCGGAAGGCACGGCTCGCGGATCAGGACGCAGGGCGAATCCGACGGGGAGGGCACGGACACGGTGACCGAAACGGCGACCCGGCGGCCCCGGACGCCGCGCCTGGAACGACCGCGCAGCGGCCGGCTGGTCGCGGGTGTGGGCGCGGGACTGGCGCGGCACCTGGGCATCGATGCCGTTGTCGCACGGCTGGCGCTGCTCGCGCTGGGCTTCGGCGGGATCGGCATCGTCGTCTACATCATCCTCGTGCTCTTCGTCCCGGTCGAAAACCACCGGACCGCAGCGGGCCAACCGGCTCCGGTGCCAGACGGCGCCGACACCCCCGACACCGCCAAGCGCAAGGGCCGCGCCGTCAGCCAGCTGCTGGCCTACTGCGCCCTCGCAGGCGGACTGGGCATGCTCGCCCTGCTGTTCGGCGGCTGGTTCGAACCGGTGCTGTGGTTCATCATCTTCGGCGCCCTCGGCGCCGCCATCCTCTGGAAGCAGGCCAACCCGGGCCTGCGCGAGGAATGGATGTCGGCCTCGGTACTCGTGCAGAGCGGCAAGAGCTGGGTCCGCACCGGCGCCGGTGTGCTGCTCGTGTTCATCGGCGCCATCGGCTTCCTCGTCTTCCAGCAGCAGCTCAACGAGGCCCGCGCCGGGCTCACGTTCGCCGCGACGATCGTCGCCGGGATGTCGCTGATCGCCGCGCCGTGGATCATCGGCCTGGTACGCGAACGCGACCGCGAGCGCCGCGAGCGCATCCGCAGCCAGGAGCGCGCCGAACTCGCCGCACACATCCACGACTCCGTGCTGCACACCCTCGCCCTCATCCAGCGCCGGTCGGAGGACTCCCGCGAGGTCCAGCGGCTGGCGCGGGTCCAGGAGCGCGCACTGCGCAGCTGGCTCTACCAGGGCCCCGCCGACGCCGAGACCACCGTCAAACCCGCCCTCGAACGCGTCGCCGCCGAGGTCGAAGAGGCCCACGGCGTCCCCATCGAAGTCGTGTGCGTGGGCGACTGCACCATCGACGACGCCATCCAGGCCGAACTGGGTGCCGCCCGCGAAGCCATGGTCAACGCCTCGAAATACGCCGGAAGCGGCGACATCTCGGTGTTCGCCGAGGTCGATCCCGAGGAGGTGCTCGTCTTCGTCCGCGACCGCGGCGCAGGCTTCGACCTCGACGCCATCCCCGCAGACCGGATGGGCGTGCGCGGCTCCATCCTCGGCCGCATGGAGCGCCACGGCGGCAGCGCCCGCATCCGTACCGCTCCCGGCGAAGGCACCGAGGTGCAACTGCGCATGCCGCGCGAGCAGGAGCCCGCCGCCTGAACCCCCGCGGAACCGGCGCCGGGCCGCCGTTCGTGGCCGGACCCGGGCACCGGTGCCTGCCCGAGACCCCCGGTGGGTACAGTCCAAGGTGTGGATGACGAGAACAGAACCGCAGCCGCACCGGACACCGCTCCCCGCGTCGTGATCGTCGACGACCACCGGCTCTTCCGCAGCGGCGTGCGCGGCGAGATCGGCGACCTCATCGACTTCATCGGCGAGGCCGGCGACGTCGACAGCGCCGTCGAGGTCATCGCGCAGAAACAGCCCGACCTCGTGCTGCTGGACGTGCACCTGCCCGGCGGAGGCGGCAGCGAGGTCCTGCGCCGGGTCCTGCCCCGCTACCCCGAGATCCGGTTCCTGGCGCTGTCGGTCTCCGACGCCGCCGAGGACGTCATCGGGGTCGTGCGCGGCGGCGCCCGCGGCTACGTCACCAAGACCATCTCCGGCCGCGAACTCGCCGACGCCATCATCCGGGTCGCCGACGACGACGCCGTGTTCTCGCCGCGCCTGGCCGGCTTCGTGCTCAACGCGTTCGCCGCCACCGACGCCCCGCCCATGGACCCCGAACTCGACCGGCTCACCCAGCGCGAACGCGAGGTCCTGCGGCTGATCGCCCGCGGCTACGCCTACAAAGAGGTCGCCAAGGAGCTTTTCATATCGGTGAAGACCGTCGAGACCCACGTGTCCTCGGTGCTGCGCAAGCTCCAGTTGTCCAACCGCCACGAACTCAGCCGCTGGGCGACCGCGCGCAAGCTGGTGTGAACCGCCCGCCCGCTCAGCGCAGCGCGTCGGTCATCCGCCGGAAGAACGTCTCGCCGTCCACATCGCCCACCAGGTTCACCGCGGGCCGCTTGTCGCCGAGGTCGCGGTTGGGCCGCAGGTCGGCGAAGGTCTGGCCGCGCGCGTGCGCACCCTGCAGCTCCACCCGCACCGGCACGTCGACCGAGTCGGTCACCAGTTCCGGGTCGAGCAGGACCCCGGCCGCCAGCGGGTCGTGCATCGCGCACTGGCGAACACCGAGGAAGCGCGTGTACACGTCGGTGTAGAAACGCAGGAACTCCGAGGTCATCTGTGCGCGGTGGCTCTCGACGGCCGCCAGTTCGTCCAGCCACGGCCCGGTCGCCACGGTGCGCATCGTGACATCCAGCGCGACCAGTGTCGCGTCGAAACCCGCCGCCAGCACGCACTCCGCGGCCTCGGGGTCGTTGGCCACGTTCGCCTCGGCCAAGGGCGTGACATTGCCGGGGGCGCGCACCGCCCCGCCCATGATCACCACGCGCCCGAGCAGCTCGGGCAGTCCGGGTTCGATGCTCAGCGCCAGCGCGAGGTTGGTGAGCGGGCCCAGCGCCAGCACGTCGATGGTGCCGGGAGCCGCCCGGGCCTCGCGGACCAGCAGCTCGGCCGCCGAGTGGTCGACCGGTGCGGCTGCGGGCTCCGGCAGCGCCACCTCGCCCAGGCCGTTTTCGCCGTGGACACCCTTGCCCAGGTTCGGCGGCTGGGCCAGCGCCCGCCCGGCGCCGCGGGCAACGGGCACATCGGGGCGGCCGTAAAGCTCCAGGAGCCGCAACGCGTTGCCGGTGGTCGTCGCCGTGTCGTTGTTGCCGAAGACCGACCCCACGCCGACCAGTTCGATCTCGGGCCGGGCCGCCACGTAGGCCAGCGCCAGGGCGTCGTCGATGCCCGGATCGCAGTCGACGTAGATTCGCACCGCTGTCTCCTCTGCTGCCTGTGCCACTGCGCCGGTCGGCGCACCCGCCGTCGATACCGGCATTTTCCCGGATAAGCCTAGACAACTGTGGCGGCGGCCGGTGCGAGCGGTCCGCGGTCAGCCCCCGCTGCGTCCGGCGGTCTCCGCGGGCGCGCCGGCCGGCACGCCTTCACCGCGGACCCGCGCCAGCACGCGTTCCGGCGCGGTCCCGCCGAGCAGCCGGTCGGCCGCCACCAGCAGCAGACCCAGCGCGAGGAACGCCGTACCGTACATCAGCGCATTGCGGGCCACCCCGCCGTAACCGAGCATCGACACGTCGACGAAGAAGTAGGGGTAGGCGGTCTGCGGGAACAACTCGCCCCGCACCGCGACAAAGGCGAGGTAGGCGATCGGGTAGGCCAGCCACACCGGTGCGTGGTGCCAGCGCAGCCGCCGGTGCCGGTCGAACAGCACGAAGTCCGCGGCGGCCATGAGGGGTGTCACGCCGTGCAGCAGGTCGCTGGAGTCGACGAACCACCACGGACCGTCGACGAACTGGCCGGCGTTGGCCGCCGTGACCTGCGTGGGCCCGTCGGCCAGCACGAAGTTGAACACCAGGCCGGTGATCAGGATGTAGACCGTGATCGCGCCCTTGAGTCCGCCGGGCAGGCCCGCCCGCCCGCGCCAGGCCGCCCATGCGGCGAACGCGAAGCACACCGCCAGCGCGCAGTTGCTCTGCAGCGTGAAGTAGACGAACGGCTGCAGCGATCCCGCCCGCGCCACCTCCATGGCGACCCCGGTCACGGCCACCAGCGCCGCGGCCGCCCGGTAAAGGCCCACGAACACCGGCATCGGCCCGCCTCCCTGTCTCCGGCGCCCGAGGCTACCGCGCCGGGGCGGGGCGGATGGTGCCGCCGGGCGGATACGGGCACCTGCCGTGCGCCGTAACCTGGGAAGCGTGTCGTCCTCCCAAGAGCAGCTCCTCGAAGGCCTGAACGCCCCGCAGCGCGAAGCCGTCACACACGCCGGCAGCCCGCTGCTGATCGTCGCGGGGGCCGGGTCCGGCAAGACCCGGGTGCTCACGCACCGCATCGCCTACCTGCTGGCCGCACGCGGCATCCGCCCCGGCGAGGTCATGGCGATCACCTTCACCAACAAGGCCGCCGCCGAGATGAAGGAACGCATCGAGGCGCTGCTGGGCGGCCGCATCGCGAGCGCGATGTGGGTGATGACGTTCCACTCCGCGTGCGTGCGCATCCTCCGCCGCGAGGCCGGGCGGCTGGGTTACCCCAGCGGGTTCACCATCTACGACGGCGCCGATTCCCGGCGGCTGATGCAGCTGGTCTGCAAGGAGCTGGACCTCGACCCCAAGCGCTTCCCGCCCAAGTCGTTCTCCGCCCAGGTTTCCAACCTCAAGAACGAGCTCGTCGACTACGACACCTTCGCCGAGCAGGCGCAGAACGAGCAGCAGAAGAAGCTCGCCGAGGCCTACACGCTTTACCAGCAGCGGCTGCACGAGGCCGGCGCGATGGACTTCGACGACCTGATCATGATCACGGTCAACCTGCTGCAGATGTTCCCCGACATCGCCGAGCACTACCGGCGGCGCTTCCGCCACGTCCTGGTCGACGAGTACCAGGACACCAACCACGCCCAGTACGAGCTGGTGCGGCTGCTGGTCGGCGAGGACACCGCCGGCGACGCGGCGGTGCCGGCCGCGGAACTGTGCGTGGTGGGCGACGCCGACCAGTCCATCTACGCCTTCCGCGGCGCCACCATCCGCAACATCCTGGAGTTCGAGCGCGACTACCCGCAGGCCAAGACCATCCTGCTGGAGCAGAACTACCGCTCGACGCAGAACATCCTCACCGCGGCCAACGCGGTGATCGAACGCAACCCCGACCGCCCGGCCAAGAACCTGTGGTCCGAGCAGGGGGTCGGGCCCTCGATCACCGGCTATGTCGCCGACAACGAGCACGACGAGGCGGCGTTCGTCGTCGGCGAGATCGACAAGCTCGGCGACGAAGGCGTGTGCACACCGGGCGAGGTCGCGGTGTTCTACCGCACCAACGCGCAGTCCCGCGTGTTCGAGGACGTGTTCATCCGCACCGGCCTGCCCTACAAGATCGTGGGCGGCGTGCGGTTCTACGAACGCAAAGAGGTCCGCGACATCCTGGCCTACCTGCGGGTGCTGGCCAACCCGGAGGACACGGTCAGCCTGCGGCGCATCCTCAATGTGCCCAAGCGCGGCATCGGCGACCGCGCCGAGGAGACCGTCGAGCTGTTCGCATCGCGGCAGCGGACCTCGTTCGCGCGTGCGCTGCGCCGCGCCGACGAGGTGGACGGGTTGGCCAAGCGCTCGCTGAACGCCATCCGCGACTTCGTTGCGCTGCTGGAGGAGCTGGAGCAGATCGCCGAGGACGGCTCGCCCTCCGAGGTGGTCGAGGCGGTGCTGCAGCGCACCGGCTACCTTTCCGAGCTCGCCAACTCCAAGGACCTCCAGGACGAGAGCCGGGCGGAGAACCTGGAGGAGTTCGTCGAGGTCGCCCGCGAGTTCGAGAACGGTTTCACCGGACCGCTGTACCCGCCGGAGACCGCTGCGGGCACCGAAGAACAGCAGGAACAGCAGGAACCGGAACCGGGCGCTGAGGCGGCGGTACCCGAACCCACCCTGGTGGACTTCCTGGAGCAGGTGGCGCTGGTGGCCGACACCGACCAGATCCCCGACGCCGACGAGTCCGGCGGTGTCGTCACGCTGATGACCCTGCACGCGGCAAAGGGGCTGGAGTTCCCCATCGTGTTCCTCACGGGCATGGAGGACGGCGTCTTCCCGCACATGCGCACGCTCGGCGAGAAAGCGGAGCTGGAGGAGGAACGCCGCCTGGCGTATGTGGGAATCACCCGCGCCCAAGAGCGGTTGTACTTCACCCGGGCGGCGGTCCGCAGCGCATGGGGCACTCCGTCGTTCAACCCGCCGTCGCGTTTCCTCGACGAAGTGCCGACCGGACTCGTCGACTGGCGGCGCGCGGAATCCACCCTTGGGGCGGCCCAGCCGCGCCGCAGTGCTCCGCCGTCGTCGAAGAGCAACCGCGAGGTCCCGTCACTGGACCCGGGCGACAAGGTCAACCACGATTCGTTCGGCATGGGCACGGTGCTCATCGTCGACGGCGCCGGCGACAAGACCAAGGCGCGCATCGACTTCGGTGCGGACATCGGCGAGAAGGACTTCCTGGTGAAGTTCGCGCCGATCGAGAAACTTTGAGAGCCGCCAGGATGCGCCCCGCGCGCATTCGGCCACGTGACCGCGGTGCACGGGCCCGGCGCACACGTCCGAGGCCCGATCGGAGCCCGCCGACCGTGCCGAGCACGCCCGCGGGCCTGTAGACTGGAAACACCGACGCAACGAACGCTGGTTCACCCAGCGGGCGGGTCGGTCACCTACTCGCTCAACCGCAACCGTCACGAGCACTCGTGACAGCCGGTAGAGTGGAACCACACCGCAAAACGCAGCCCCGGCTTGCAAGGCGAACACCGGCTTGCAGCGGGAAAGCAAAAGCGGAGTGAATTCGCGGAGTTGGTCTTGAATCGGAATTCTTGCTAGAGTCTGAATCGAGGCCGCAAACGCGGTAAAGAACTTGAAAGCGAATACGCGAGATAATCGCGAATTCGCCGGGAAAATGCCCGTCTCTTGGGAAGAGCTTAAGCGGGCCCGCCACCGGGCGGGCCGGAGCTTGTACCGGATGAACGGTTGCTTCTTGAGAACT
>NZ_BAAGYZ010000004.1:0-15623 GCF_054778995.1 Streptomonospora sediminis | reverse complement strand
CTGTTTCAACCGCTGTGCGGGGCGTGTCGGCTGTTACCAACGTCCCGGGACATCACACCTAGGGCGTGTTCGGCGGGTCGCTGCGCTACTGCGCGGCTCCCCGCCGCGCGTGCGGGGACCGGCCGTACCGACCGGACAGTGCGGGCGCGGGCGGCCGTCCCGTTCGGGCGCGAGCACCTGCCCACCGCGGCGATCGGTCCGGTGCTGAACCGGAGCACCGGGTCCTACTCGGCCGCCGCCGGGCTCTCGGCGGGCTCCCCGGCGCCGCTGCCGCCGCGGGCCACTTCCTCTGCCTCCTCGGCGATCAGCAGCCCGCCCACGCGGTCGGCGAGCTGCTGGCGGGCCTCGCCGTCCAGGCCCGTGTCGGTGACCAGCACGTCGCAGCGTTCCAGCGGTGCGATGGTGCAGATACCGACCGTGGACCACTTGGTGTGGTCGGCCACGACCACCAGCTTGCGGGATGCCTCGACCAGCGCCTGGTCGGTCTCTCCCTCCATGAGGTTGGGCGTGGTCAGCCCGGCCGATACGTCCATCCCGTGCACGCCCAGCAGCAGCGTGTCCAGGTGCAGGCTGCGCACGGCCGCCACCGCCAGCGGTCCGACCAGCGCGTCGGACGGGGTGCGGAACCCGCCGGTCAGCACGACGGTCTGGTCCGAACGCGGCGAGCGGTAGAAGACGTCGGCGACCCGCAGGCAGTTGGTGACCACGGTCAGCCCGGGGGTCTCGCGCAGGTGGTGGGCGACGGCGCAGGTGGTGGTGCCGGCCGACAGGCCGATCGCGCTGTCGGGTTCGACCAGTCGGGCGGCGGCCCTGGCAATGGCCTGTTTCTCGTCCTCCTGGCGCGTGGCGTTGACTTCGAAGCCGGGTTCTTCGGTGCTGTGCCGGTGCGGGGCGACGGCGCCGCCGTGGACCTTGCGCAGCAGACCGCGCGCCTCCAGCGCGTCCAGGTCGCGCCGCACGGTCATGTCGGAGACGTCCAAATGCTCGACGAGCTCGGTGACCCGGACGCCCCCGGATGCGCGCACCTGTTCGAGGATCAGTGCCTGTCGCTGCGCGGCCAGCATCGCGTCCCCCGTGGTCTGCGGTCCCGGCGGTTCGCGGGCTCGGGCCGGGCGGTGCCCGCACGAGCGGTGGATCCGCGTGACCGTGTTGGAAATTGTTGGGAGAATACTGACATCTTGCACATCGTTGTCAAGCGCTCCGCCAACCGCGGCTTAGCGGGACCGATCGCCACACACCCGCCTTCCACCGTTTCGACCTGCTCTTATGGCGGTTACCTTGAGGTGTTTCCACGCGGTGCGACTGCATCCGGTATGCAACGCTTGACACTCTGCAAGTTGTGCAAGAAGGTTACTCCGGCTGTGGGTTAATGTTCGGTTTCGGGTAAATTGCACAAGCTCGCTCACAACCACATACAGGAAAACGGGGCACGAGCTCGACCAGCTCATGTTCCCGCCCCGCTGCACGGCCGGAGGCAAGGCGCCGAACGGTGATCCCGTACCCGGCGCCGCCCCGGCCACGCAGCGGATCGCGGGCACGGCCCCCGGTGCCGCGGAGAGCTCCGGTCGGCCTGCGACGGCGGGCACGGGCCCCTCGGCCGCCCGTGCCGGTCGGCTCCCCGCTCCGGTCGCGGACCAGCGGCTCCGCGGCTGCACCCCCACGGGAGGAACATTATGTTCAGAGAGGACAGGCCGAAGTGATCGCCCTAGCACAAGAGCCGCTACGGCTGGACGCCGGCTTCATCGACTACGCGCTGCTCGCGCTGTACTTCGTATTCGTACTGGGCATCGGCTTCCTCGCCCGGCGCTCGGTATCAACCAGCCTTGACTTCTTCCTGTCCGGGCGCTCACTGCCGGCCTGGGTGACGGGCCTGGCCTTCATCGCCGCCAACCTGGGCGCCGTCGAGGTCATCGGCATGTCGGCCAACGGCGCCAAATACGGCCTGCCGACCATGCACTACTTCTGGGTCGGCGCCGTACCGGCGATGCTGTTCCTGGGCATCGTGATGATGCCGTTCTACTACGGCTCCAAGGTCCGCAGCGTCCCGGAGTTCATGAACCGCCGATTCGGCAAGGCGGCCCACCTGGTCAACGGCGTCAGCTTCGCGACCGCCCAGGTCCTGATCGCCGGCATCAACCTGTTCCTGCTCGCCAGCATCGTCGACGCCCTACTGGGCTGGCCGCTGTGGCTGTCGCTGGTGGTCGCCGCCGCGATCGTCCTCAGCTACACAGCGCTGGGCGGGCTCTCCGCGGCCATCTACAACGAGGTGCTGCAGTTCTTCGTCATCGTGGCGGCGCTGACACCGCTCACCCTGGCGGGGCTGCACCGCGTCGGCGGCTGGTCCGGCCTGGTCGAGGAGGTCACCCAGAGCCCCCAGGGGCCCGAGCAGCTCTCGGCCTGGCCCGGCAACGCGCTGACCGGCTTCACGGACAACTTCCTCAGCATCTTCGGCATCGTCTTCGGTCTGGGCTTCGTGCTGGCGTTCGGCTACTGGACGACCAACTTTGTCGAGGTCCAGCGCGCAATGGCCTCCAAGAGCATGTCGGCGGCCATGCGCACCCCCATCATCGGCGCCTTCCCCAAGCTGTTCATCCCCTTCCTCGTCGTCGTGCCCGGCATGATCGCCGGTGTCAGCGTCTCGGAGATGGTCGCGCTCAAGGCGGGCGAGAACACCAATGTCGAGTACAACGACGCCCTGCTGCTGCTCATGCGCGACACCCTGCCCAACGGCCTGCTCGGTGTCGCGCTGGCCGGGCTGCTGGCGTCGTTCATGGCCGGTATGGCGGCCAACCTCAGCTCGTTCAACACGGTGTTCACCTACGACATCTGGCAGTCGTACATCGTCAAGAACCGCCCCGACTCCTACTACCTGAACATGGGCCGCTGGGTGACCGTCGGCGCCACCGTGGGTGCGGTCGGCACCGCGTTCATCGCCGCGGGTTACTCCAACCTGATGGACTACCTGCAGCAGCTGTTCTCGTTCTTCAACGCGCCGCTGTTCGCAACGTTCATCCTGGGCATGTACTGGAAGCGGATGACTCCGCACGCCGGCTGGAGCGGTCTGGTCACCGGTACCGCGGCCGCGATCACGGTGTTCGTCCTCAGCGAGACGGGCGTGATCGGCCTGTCGGCGCAGGGCGCGAGCTTCGTCGGCGCCGGTGCCGCGTTCGTGGTCGACATCGTCGTCAGCGTCGTGGTCAGCCTGTTCACCCGGCCCAAGCCCGACGCCGAGCTGGTCGGCCTGGTGAAGTCGCTGACCCCGCGCGAATCGCTCCGCGCTTCGACCACGGGTGAGGACGCCGGGTGGTACCGCCGCCCGGGTCTGCTGGCCGGCATCGCCCTGGTGATCGTGATCCTCCTCAACATCTTCTTCGCTTAAAGGACGGCAGGGCAGATAAATGAGAGAAAACCTGGCAAGGAGGCAGACCGATGAGTGCTGACGGCTCCGCATCCGCATCGGGGCGGCCCAACGCCGCCAAGGCCTTCGACATCCGGACGGTCATCGGCCTGCTGTTCGTCATCTACGGCGCGGTCCTGACCGTGATGGGCATCTTCGCCTCGCCCGAGCAGATCGAACACAGCGGCGGAGCGAACCTGAACCTCTGGTCGGGTGTGGGCATGCTCGTCTTCGGCCTGCTGATGGGGGCGTGGGCGATGCTGATGCCGCTGCAGGTCCCCGACGACCAACAGGAGCAGGACAAGCCGAACTCGTAGCGCTCGGCTCCTGCCTGCTGCCTGCTCCCACCGGCTTCTGACGCGCAGCACTGCGCGAGCCGCCCCGGCCGTTCGGCCGCCCGGCACCCCGCGGCGGGTCCGGGCGGCCGTTTTTCGTGTGCGCTGCTTCCGCCAGCAGCAGCCGTTCGGCGGCGCCGCCCCGCTCTCCCCGCGGCCTTGCGCGCCCGCACCCCCCGCGCAACCGCGCCGGCGCCCCGCATCCCCTGCCTTGCGGACATCCGTGCGGTTGCCGGCGGCGTTTGCCGCACACCGGCCCGGGTAGCGGCCGCTCGCCCCACGAGCACAGCGGGCCCATCCCGCGTGCTCGGCGGCCCGCCGGCCCGACCAGTGCACCAGGCAGAGGAGCAGAGGAGAGGCTATGGGCGTTCGCAGCTTGATCGAATCGTGGCCGGTCTACCGGCAACTCACCGGCGATGACCCCTCCGGCCGCGGTGCCGCGGCCAAATCCGCGGCCAGCTCGGCCCTGCGGGCGCGCACTGCCGAAGCCGACCGGGTGGTGAAGTCGGTCTGCCCCTACTGCGCGGTCGGCTGCGCGCAGAACGTCTACGTCCGCGACGAGCAGGTCGTCCAGATCGAGGGCGACCCCGACTCCCCCATCAGCCGGGGCCGGCTGTGCCCCAAGGGTTCGGCCAGCCTCCAGCTCACCACCGGATCCTCCCGCAGGCACAGGGTGCTGTACCGGCCGCCCAATGGCGCCGACTGGCAGCAGATCGGGCTGTGGGAGGCCATGCACATGGTCGCCGACCGGGTCATCGAGGCCCGCCGGCAGGGCTGGCAGGACGAGCAGAACGGGGTCGGGACCTCGCGCACCCTGGGTATCGCCAGTCTCGGCGGCGCCACCCTGGACAACGAGGAGAACTACCTCATCAAGAAGCTGCTGACGGCGCTGGGCGTGGTGCAGATCGAGAACCAGGCGCGCGTGTGCCACAGCTCCACGGTCGCCGGGCTGGGCACCTCGTTCGGGCGCGGCGGCGCCACCACTTTCATGCAGGACCTGCAGAACTCCGACTGCATCGTCATCGAGGGCTCCAACTACGCCGAGGCGCACCCGGTCGGGTTCCAGTGGGTGATGGAGGCCAAGGCCCGCGGCGCCGTGGTCATCCACGTCGACCCGCGGTTCAGCCGCACCAGCGCACTGGCCGACCTGCACGTGCCCATCCGCGCCGGCACCGACATCGCCTTCCTCGGCGGGATCATCAACCGGGTCCTCACCGAGGAGAAGTACTTCCGCGACTACCTGGTCACCTTCACCAACGCCGCCACCATCGTCAACGAGGAGTTCCGCGACACCGAGGACCTCGACGGGCTGTTCTCCGGGTTCTCCGCGGACGGCCGCAAGTACAACGTGCGGACCTGGCGCTACGAAGGCGCCGACATCGCACCCGCCTCCGGCCAGCGCGACCAGGAGTACTGGAACCGGGTCGAGCAGCCGCAGGAGACCGGGGCGGGCGCCCGCCCGGAACAGCAGGGCGCCGGCGGCGCCGCGGTGGGCGGCACGCCCGATACCGACCCCACCCTGCAGCACCCGCGGTGCGTGTTCCAGATCCTCAAACGGCACTACTCCCGCTACACGCCCGAGATGGTCGAGCGGATCTGCGGCATCCCCCGCGACCTCTTCGACCGGGTGTACGGCCACCTGACCGAGAACTCCGGCCGCGACCGCACCTCCGCCTTCTGCTACGCGGTGGGCTGGACCCAGCACACCGTGGGCGCCCAGTACATCCGCGCCGCCTCGGTGCTGCAGCTGCTGCTGGGCAACATCGGCCGCCCCGGCGGCGGTATCCAGGCGCTGCGCGGCCACGCCAGCATCCAGGGCTCCAGCGACGTGCCCACCCTGTTCAACCTGCTGCCGGGCTACATACCGATGCCCCACGCCCACGAGGAGCAGACCCTGGAGGACTTCGTCACCGCCGACGCCGCAGTCAACGGCTTCTGGTCGGAGATGGACTCCTACCTGGTCAGCCTGCTCAAGGCGTGGTGGGGCGAGCACGCAACGGCCGAAAACGACTACGCCTTCGGTTACCTGCCGCGCATCACCGGCTCGCACAGCACCTACGACACGGTCATGGAACAGATGCGCGGCGTGTGCAAGGGCTACTTCCTGATGGGGGAGAACCCGGCCGTGGGCTCGGCCAACACCCGCGCCCAGCGCCTGGGCATGGCCAACCTGGACTGGCTGGTGGTGCGCGACTTCTCGCTGATCGAAAGCGCGACCTGGTGGAAGGACGGGCCCGAGATCGAGTCGGGCGAGCTGCGCACCGAGGACATCGGCACCGAGGTGTTCTTCTTCCCCGCCGCCGCCCACACCGAGAAGTCGGGCACCTTCACCAACACCAACCGGACCCTGCAGTGGCACGACCGGGCGGTACTGCCCCAGGGCGACGCCCGCAGCGACCTGTGGTTCATGTACCACCTGGGCCGCATCATCCGCGAGAAACTGGCCGGCTCCACCGACCCGCGCGACCGGCCCCTGCTGCAGTTGACCTGGGACTACCCGCTGGAGGAGGGCGCCGAGCCCTCCGCTGCGGCGGTGCTCGCCGAGATCAACGGCTACGGCGCCGACGGCCGCCACCTCGACGCCTACACCCAGCTGCGCGGCGACGGTTCGACCAGCTGCGGCTGCTGGATCTACTGCGGCGTCTACGCCGAGGGCGTCAACCAGGCCGCCCGCCGCAAACCGCACACCCAGCAGGACTGGATCGCCGCCGAATGGGCGTGGTCGTGGCCCAACAACCGGCGGCTGCTCTACAACCGGGCCTCCGCCGACTCCGAAGGCCGGCCGTGGAGCGACCGCAAGGCCCTGGTGTGGTGGGACGCCGACCAGGGCGCGTGGACCGGGCACGACGTCCCCGATTTCGAAGCCGGCAAGCCGCCGCACTACCGGCCGCCCGAGGCAGCCCGCGGGGTCGCGGCCCTCAGCGGCACCGACGCCTTCATCATGCAGGGCGACGGCAAGGGCTGGCTCTACGCGCCCGCGGGGCTCACCGACGGGCCGATGCCCACCCACTACGAGCCCCAGGACTCGCCGGTCGCCAACCTGCTCTACGGCCAGAGCCGCAATCCGGCGCGCGCGGTCTACCCGCACGAGAGCAACCGCTACCACCCCGACCCGGGTACGCCCGGAGCCGCGGTCTACCCGTACGTGGTGACCACCTACCGGCTCACCGAGCACTTCACCGCGGGCGGGATGAGCCGCTGGACCCCCTACCTCGCCGAACTGCAGCCGGAGTTCTTCTGCGAGGTCTCGCCGGAGCTGGCCCGCGACCGCGGCCTGACCCACGGCGACTGGGCCACCATCGTCTCGGCGCGCAACGCGATCGAGGCGCGGGTGCTGGTCACCGACCGCATGGTGCCGCTGCAGGTGCACGGCAGCACCGTGCACCAGATCGGGATGCCCTACCACTGGGGGCCCAACGGCTACAGCACCGGCGACGCGTTCAACGAACTATCGGCCATCGCACTGGACTCCAACGTGCACATCCAGGAGGTCAAGGCGCTGACCGCCGACATCCGGCCCGGGCGGCGCCCCCGCGGCAGCGGCCGCCGCGACCTGGTACTGGACTACCAGCGGCGCGCCGGGGTCGACGACCGGACCGGAACGGAGGTATGACACATGGCCCTGGACGAGCGTTCCGGCGTGCGCACCGGCGACACCGGCGGCGGCGCGGACTCCGGTGAAGGCGACGGGCACCGCCCGCGCATGGGGTTCTTCACCGACACCAGCGTCTGCATCGGGTGCAAGGCCTGCGAGGTCGCCTGCAAGGAATGGAACCTGGTCCCGGAGGACGGGCTGGATTTCACGGCCATGTCCTTCGACAACAGCGGCGGGCTGGACGCCGACACCTGGCGCCACGTCGCCTTCATCGAGCAGCGCAAACCCATCGGCGTGCAGGAGAGCGGCGTGGGCCGGCCCGAGGGCACGCCCGACCCGGTCGACCTGGGCATGCCCTCCTTCGAGCTGCCCGGCTCCGCGGCCGGCGAGGATGAGCGCGGTGAATTCCGCTGGCTGATGTCCTCGGATGTGTGCAAGCACTGCACCCACGCGGCCTGCCTGGACGTGTGCCCCACCGGATCGCTGTTCCGCACCGAGTACGGCACGGTCGTGGTGCAGGAGGACATCTGCAACGGCTGCGGATACTGCGTGCCGGCCTGCCCCTACGGAGTGATCGGCCAGCGCGAGGACGATGGCCGGGTGTGGAAGTGCACGCTGTGCTACGACCGGCTGGGCGACGGCCAAGAGCCGGCGTGCGCAAAGGCGTGCCCCACCGACTCCATCCAGTTCGGGGAATTGGACGAGCTGCGGGAGCGCGCCGACGAGCGGCTGCGCAACCTGCACGGCGCCGGGATCGAATCGGCGCAGCTCTACGGCCGCGACCCCGGCGACGGTGTCGGCGGCGACGGCGCGTTCTTCCTGCTGCTCGATGAACCCGAGGTCTACGGGCTGCCGCCGGACCCGGTGGTGACCACCCGCGACCTGCCGTCGATGTGGTGCCACGCCGGCGTGGCGGCGGCGGCGCTGCTGGCCGGTATCACCGCGGCGTTTGCGGGGAGGCGCAGTTGAGCACATCGGACGTGACCAAGGACGGCATCCGCGGCGCGCGGCCCGACCGCGAGGCGTTGACCGGCGCGGTCACCACCCTGGACGGGCACCGCACCGAGCGGCGCCCCGACCGGGGCCGCGACCGCGGCGGCGAGGCCGAGTTCCGCTCCTACTACAACCGGCCGGTACTCAACCAGATCGTGTGGGAGCCCCGCGACATCGCCGGCTACCTGTTCCTGGGCGGGCTGGCGGGCGCATCGTCGGTGCTGGCGGCCGGGGCAGATCTGACCGGGCGGCCCGGCCTGGCACGGCCGCTGCGCTACACGGCGCTGGCGGCCGTATCCGGTTCCGCCGCCGCGCTGATCAACGACCTCGGGCGCCCCGCGCGGTTCCTGAACATGCTGCGGGTCGTGAAGTGGACGTCGCCGATGAGCGTGGGCTCCTGGCTGCTGGCGGGCTACGGCCCGCTCGCCGGTGCGGCCGCGGTGTCGCAGGCAACGGGGCTGCTGCCGGGCCCGGGCCGGCTCGCGGGGTTGGGCGCCGCAGCGGTGGGCCCGGCCGTGGCCGCCTACACCGCGCCGCTGATCTGCGACACCGCGGTGCCGGCCTGGCACGAGGGCTACCGGGAGATGCCGTTCGTGTTCACGGGTTCGGCGGCGGCCGCGGCCGGCGGGGTCGGCATGATCGCGGCGCCGCTGGACCAGGCGGGGCCCGCACGGCGCGCAGGGGTTTTCGGCGCGGCCCTGGAGAACACGGCGCTGGCCGCGATGGAACGGCGCATGGGCATGGTCGCCGAGCCTTATCGGCACGGGCGCAGCGGTGCGCTGATGCGGGCCGCCAAGGTACTGACCATTGGCGGCGCGGCGGGGGCCCTGCTGGGCCGGCGCAGCCGGACCGTTTCCGTGCTGTCGGGGGCCGCGCTGCTGGCCGGCTCGGCTTGCACCCGGTTCGGTGTCTTCCAGGCCGGGGTGGCCTCGGCCGCCGACCCCGAGTACACGGTGGTCCCGCAGCGGCAGCGCCTCCGGGAGCGGAAACGGGAACAGCAGGAGCAGGAGCAGGAGCCCGCCGCCGGCCCTGCGGAAGTGCCCGGATTTCAAAGCTGAGACAGGCATTTCTGCATGATCGTCGCCGGGAACCCGACATGACACAGACACGCGCGCCCACCTGCCGGCGCCACCGGCAATCGCGCGCGAACCGCCGCGCGGGCGATGAGTTTTCGCCGGTGCCGCGGTCTACTCTGCGGACACTGCGGAAACGAGCACCTGGAGACCGGCATGCGGATCGTACTCAGCGACTTCATGAGCCTCGACGGCGTTGTGCAAGCGCCCGGCGGCCCCGAGGAGGACACCGACGGCGGGTTCGCCCACGGCGGTTGGTCGATGCCCTACTTCGACGAGGAGGTGATGGCCTCCTACATCGACGAAGCCGTGCAGTCCACCGCGGCGCTGCTGTTCGGCCGCCGCACATGGCGGGTCATGGCCGACCACTGGCCCGAGCGCACCGAGGACGACGACCCGTTCACCGAGCGGATGAACGCGTTGCCGAAGTACGTCGCCTCGACCACGCTGACCCCGGCCGACATGCGTTGGAACTCCACGCTGCTGCCGGCCGACGACGTCTTCGGGGCCGTCGGCCGCCTGCGCGGCGAGGGCGAGGGCGACATGCACGTCATGGGCAGCTCGAACTTCGCGCAGCAGCTCGTGGCCCGCGACCTCGTCGACGAGTTCCGGATGATGATCGAACCCGTGCTGCTGGGCGGCGGCAAGCGCGCCTTCCCCGAAGACGGCCGCTCGCGTCCGCTGCGGCTGGTCTCGGCCACACCCACGCCCACCGGCGTGGTGC
This sequence comes from Streptomonospora sediminis, assembly GCF_054778995.1. NCBI lineage: Bacteria > Bacillati > Actinomycetota > Actinomycetes > Streptosporangiales > Nocardiopsidaceae > Streptomonospora > Streptomonospora sediminis. Next base: position 5,506 of record NZ_BAAGYZ010000004.1, on the reverse strand, counting down.
TGTGCACCTACCGGCGCGCCGACTCCGAGTAGCGCCGGGGAGGCGGCGGGCCGCCGCTGGTGGGGCGGCTCGCCGGGTGGGTGGCCGGCCCGACCGCTGGTCTGGGCACTCGCCGGGCGGGCCGCTGATCGGGCGGCTCGCCGGGCGGGCAGGCCGCCAAGCGACCGAGCCGGCCGCTCGGCGAGCAGCCGGCCGGGCCGCCGGTCAACCCGCCAAGGCAGCGGCATCCAGCCCGTCCAGCACCACACCGGCAGCCACGCCCAGCAGCAACGACAGCGCAGCCGCGCCGACCGCAACCGCGGCCGCCCAGCGTCCGGACCGGCCGGTGCCGGTGTGTCCGGCGGATCCGGCGGCACCGGCCGGGCCCGCGAACAGCGGCAGGATCCAGCGCAGGTAGTAGAACAGGCTGGCCGCGGTCGCAGCTGCGGCCAGCACCACCAGCCACACCAGACCCGCGTCGTAGGCGGCGGTGAAAACGGCCAGCTTGCCGACGAACACCGCGGTTGGCGGGGTGCCGACCAGGCCGAGCAGGCACACCACCAGGCTGAGCGCCAGCCAGGGGCGGCGGCCGAACAGCCCTCTCCACTGGCCGATCCTTTCGGCGCCGGGCAGCGCGCACACCGCGGCGAACGCCCCGATGTTGGTGACCGTGTAGGCCGCCAGGTAGTACAGCAGCGCCGGCAGCGCCTCCGGCGACCCCGCATAGGCGGCCACGGCCATCAGCAGGAACCCGACCTGGCCGATGGTGGAGTAGGCCAGCAGCCGGCGGACGCCGTCCTGGCCGAAGGCGGCGAGGTTGCCCAGCACCATGGTGGCCGCCGCTGCGGCGGCCACCAGCAGCGGCCAGCCGCCTCCCGCCTCCAGCGGCAGCCCGGCACCGAACCGGTAGACCGCCACCAGGGCGCCGATCTTGGGCACGGTGGTGATGAACGCCGCGACCGGCGGCGGCGCGCCCTCGGTGGCGTCTGGCACCCAGAAGTGTGCGGGCACCGCACCGGACTTGAACAGCAGCGCCGCCAGCACCGCCACCGCCCCGGCTGCCGCTGCGGCGGGCGGCGCCTCGGGCAGGCCGGCGCCCAGCAGCGCGTAACCGGTGGCGCCGCCGGCTGCCAGCAGCACGGTCGTCCCGCCCAGCAGTACGACGCCGAACAGGGCGCCCATCAGGAAGTACTTCAGGCCCGCCTCGGTACCGGGCGCGTCCTTGGCAAAGGCGACGAGTGCGTACAGCGGGATACTCGCCAGCAGGTAGCCGGCGGCCAGCACCAGCAGCCCGTTCGCTCCCGCCAGCACCAGCGAGCCCAGCGCCGCGAGCAGCAGCAGCACGTAGGCCTCGGTCTCGCGGCGGGCGCCGCCGAACTGCTCGGTGCCGGCCAGGACCACCATGCCCGTTCCCACCAGCACGGCGGCGCGTGCGGCATGCAGCGGCAGGTCGACGGCGTAGGAGCCCGACGCCGCGGTGTGGGCGGCACCGCCGGCCGCCGCGACCGCGGTGGCCGCGAGCGCGGCGGTGACGGCGGCCAATGCGAGCGCGCGCACGATCCACTGCCTGCGGCGCGGCAGCCAACTGCCCAGCAGCAGCCCCGCGACCGCGGCAAGCGCGAGCACGGCTTCGGGGAGTAGCGCAGCGAGCGTCATCGTGGCCATGGCCGCCGCCCTACCGCAGCACCAGGTCGGCCGCTGCGGCGGCAGCGGGCGCGATGACGTCGAGCACGGTGCGCGGGAACAGTCCGATGAGCATGGACAGCGCCAGCAGCGGCACGATTGCCGCGCTTTCGGCGGCCCGCAGGTCGCTGAACGCGTCGGGGCCGCCGCCGCCCGGGCCCACCGGTGGTCGGCGGCGGCCCAGCAGGAGCCGCTGCAACGCGCGCAGCAGCAGTGCGGCGGTGATCAGGATGCCGGGCAGCGCCAGTGCGGTCGGCAGCGGCGCCAGCCCCAGGCCGCCGGTGAACACCTGGAACTCGGCGATGAAGCCCGACAACCCCGGCAGCCCCAGCGATCCGAACGCGGCCACCGCCAGCGCGGCGGCAAAGCGCGGCGCGGGCCCGGCCAACCCGCCGTAGGAACCCATGTCGTAGGTGCCGCCGCGCGCGTAGAGGACTCCGGCGAGCAGGAACAGGGCGCCGGTGAGCAGGCCGTGGCTGACCAGTTGCACCGCCGCTCCGCTGACGGCGAGCTCGGCCGCCGGGCCACTGCCGGCCGCCGCGGTGCCGGCCGCGCCCAGCCCCAGCAGCACATAGCCCATGTGGTTGACCGAGGTGTAGGCGACCATGCGCTTGAAGTCGGTCTGGGCCAGGGCCACCAGCGCGCCGTAGAGGACGGAGACCGTCCCGAGGAGGGCGATGCCCGGTGCCCAAGCGTGCCAGGCCCCCGGCAGGATCGGCATGGCGATCCGCACGAATCCGTAGGCGCCCATCTTCAGCAGCACCCCCGCCAGGACCGCCGATCCGGCGGCGGGCGCGTCGGTGTGGGCGGGCGGCAGCCAGGTGTGGAACGGCACCAGCGGCGTCTTCACCGCAAGGCCCGCGCCGATCGCCAGCAGCACCGCGCCGCCGGCCGCCGCGCGGCCGTCCAGCGGGGTCTGGCGCGCCAGCTCGACCATGTCGAAAGTGTGCGGGTCGGCCGACAGGTACAGGCCGATGAAGCCGACCAGCAGCGCCAGCGATCCGACGAAGGTGTAGAGGAAGAACCGCAGCGCCGAACGCGCGGGGTCGCCGTGTCCCCAACCGGCGATGACGAAGTACATCAGCGCGATGGACAGGTCGAAGAAGACGAAGAACAGCAGCAGGTCGAGGGCGGTGAATAGCCCGGTGGAGACCGTCTGCAGGGCGAGGAACAGCGCCGCGTAACTGCGCGGGCGCGGGTGGCGGGTGCGTAGCGAGTACACGGCGCAGGCCAGGAACAGCACCGCGGTCATCGCCACCAGCGGCAGCGAGAACCCGTCGACGCCGATGTGGTAACCCGATCCGAGGCTGGGGATCCACTCCAGGTCGGTTTCGTAGGCGACCGGGCCGGCGGGGCCGCTGCCGCCCGGCGCCGGGTCCACCGCGGCGCCCGGACCGTTCAGGGCGTCGGGGTAGCCGCTCCACAGCACGCCCACCAGGACCAGTTCGACACCGGCCGCTGCGATCCAGGTCACCGGCACAGCCCGGTCCGCGGCCCGGCCGGCGGTCCGCGGCAACACCATCAGCACACCCGCGGCAACCAGCGGCAGGAAGACGACGACAGAGAGCACGGTCACCTCAACAGCCTCGACGCCGGCGGCACGGACAGCACAGAAAAGGCGGACGGCATGGACAAGTGGCGGATGTGTGCGCGGCCCCTGGGGCGGGGCCACCTGCGGTCCCGCGCGGCAGCGGGCGGAAGGGCGGTGGGCGCAGGGGCGGTGGACCGAAGAAAACCGCGGCGCTCCGCGCGCAGGACTTCGTGGGCCAGCACCGCCTGCTGCCGGCGCACCTGTGCGCCCAACGCCATGGCCGCAATGACCGGCTCGACACGACCGCCCCGCACACCGGCCAGCCGCGGGACCCAGGCAGCGGGCAGAGCCACCGTGAGCGGCGCGACAGCGGGCGCAGACTCAACCATGGCTCACCCCACCGCCGCCAAAACAGCCACAACCACCGCCGCAGCAGCAAGCACCGCGGCGCTCTGCGCGTAGTACTGGTGGACCAGACCCGTCTGCGGGCGGTGTGCCTGCGCGCCCAAGGCCCGAGCGCCCGACGCCAGCGCCGCAACGACCGCCTCCACCACCGGCTCGACACGGTCGCCCAGCACACCGGCGAACCGCGGGACCCAGGTGGCGGCGCCGGTGATTCCGCGGTCCAGTACCCGGTCGTCGAAGGCCGCCAACGCGCCCGCCGCCGCCAGCACCGGCGCCGCCACGGTGCTGCGTGCGGCCTGTTCCAGACCCAGCCAGCCGCGCGGCCACCGGATCCACCACCGCCGGGCGGGCGCGGGGGCCGGCTCGCGTCTGCGTACCAGCACCACCGCACCGAGCACGCCCACTGCGACCAGCGCCGACACCGCCGCGGCCGGCGGGCCGGGCGCGGGCGCGGCGGGGTGGCCGAGCAGGGCGGCCCACCGGTGTCCGGCCTCCGGAAGCGCGAGGGCGCCCAGAGCCGCCGCCGCGGCTGCGAGGGCGGGCAGCGGCAGCGACTCGCGGAGCCCGATCGGACGGGCGGCGCGGAAGGCTGCGGTGCCGGCGGCCGTGTCAGCGGCACTGGTGGCGGCGGCGGTGCCCCTGCCCGCGCCGGTGCTGCGCGCGGCGCTGTCCGGCGCGGGGCGGGACCACACCACCGCCAACGCCACGCCCGCATAGCCCGCGGCCAGCGCTGCGGCGGCGTACCCGGCGACGTGCAGTGCAACGCCCGGTGCGGCGGCCAGCACCAGATCCTTGGCCGCCCACACCGACAGCGGCGGGATGCCGCCGAGCGCAAGCGCGCCGACCGTGAAGCAGCCGCCCGCGAGCCGATGCCTGCGGGCGGCCCCGCGCAGCCCGCCGAGGCCGGTGGTCCCCAGCGACACCAGCCAGGCGCCCGCCACCAGGAACAGCAGGCTCTTGACCGCGGCGTGCGCCGCGAACTGCGCTGCGCCGCCGGCCACGCCCCCGGCACCGGCGGCGAGCACGACGAAACCGAGCTGGGCGCTGGTCGAGGCGGCGAGCAACTGCTTGAGGTCGCGCTGGCAGCAGGCCACGGCGCCCATCACCAGTGCCGTCAGCGCACCCGCCCAGGCGGCTGCGGGCCCCGCCCAACCGGTCGCCGCCAGCGCGGGCTGCACGCGCAGCAGCAGGTACCCGCCCGCCGCGACCATCGTCGCCGAGTGCAGCAGCGCCGAGACCGGGCTCGGCCCGTCCATGGCGCGCGACAGCCAGAAGGCGAACGGCAGCTGGGCGGACTTCCCCAGGGCGGCGGCCAGCAGTCCGGCGGCGGCCACATGGCTCCACGGCGCGGTCAGACCCGCCAGTTCGTCCAGCTCCAGCCCGGGTGCTCCGCCGGCCAGTGCGGCGCCGGCCGCAGCGTAGATGCCCAGGTCGGCGGTGCGTGTGGTGAGGAACGAGACGGCGGCGGAGGACCCGGTGCGCGGCTCGCGCCAGTGGAAGGCGATCAGCCCGTAGGAGGCGGCGCCCATGACCTCCCAGGCCATGAGCAGTGTGAGCAGGTCTGCCGCCGTGACCGTGGCCAGCATCGCCGCGGCAAAGACCAGCAGCAGCCCGTAGTAGCGGGCATGCGAGCGGGTGCGGGAACGGGGCCGGGGGCCGCCGCTGCCGGGCCCGGCGTCCGAATCGCCGCCTGACTCGCCGCCGCCGCTCGGTTCGGCGTTCGGGGCGGCGCCGCCCGGCAGGCCGAACACCGCCACGGCGACCAGGACGGCGACCAGCGTCCAGATACCCACCGACGCCAGACCGTCGACCGCCAGCCCGACCCCGATCCCCGGCAGCGCGGGCGCCGCCACCGCGGGGCGCAGCGCCGCGACCGCCGCCGCGGGCACGGCCAGGACCGCGGCCACC
>NZ_BAAGYZ010000003.1:0-21901 GCF_054778995.1 Streptomonospora sediminis | reverse complement strand
CGGACGGCCCCGCCCGCGGCGGTCAGCGCAACGACGGCGGCACCGCCGCGGACACCCCGGCCGGGCTGCCCCGGCGCAGCGCCGCGCACGCGTCGCCGCTGCGCATGATGCCCGCAGCGGACCCCGACATCCCCGACCGCACCGACGAACGCGGCGACAGGGCCGAGCGGATCCGCGACGACCTGGACGGGTTCATCGAGGGCGAGCGCGCCGCCTCGGACGAAGGCGGCCACCCGACGGACCGGTGACCGGCCGCGCGCCCCCCGCGGCGGGCGCACCGCCGCACGAGTGCGCCGGTTCCGGCACCGATCCCCGCAGGCCTAGCGAGAGGCTGGAAAAGCAATGACCGAGCAGATGAACGTTACCGCAGAGAACTTCGCGTGGCTGATCTCCAACTTCGTCGCCGATGTCCCCGGCGTCGACCACGCCGTCGTCGTCTCCTCCGACGGCCTCGTCCTGACCTCCTCCCGGGACTTCCCCGAAGAGCACGCCGAGCAGCTCGCCGCGATCGCCAGCGGCATGTACAGCCTGGCGGTCGGCGGCGCGAAACTGTTCGCCAAAGGCGAGTGCGAGCAGCTCATCGTGCGCATGCAGCGCGGCCACCTGTTCGTCATGTCGATCAGCGACGGCTCGTGCCTGGCGGTGCTCACCGCGCCGACAGCGGACATGAAGATCGTCGCCTACCAGATGACCCGCCTGGTGGAGAACGTCGGCCACGCCCTCACGCCCCAGCTCAGGTCGGAGCTGCGCGAAGTCATCGGGAACTGAGCCGGTGGCCGGGCAGGCCGGGAGCCAATCATGAAGAGGTTGCCACAGTCATGAGCTACTGCAAAAGAAGGGGCTCGCGCATCCGCCCCTACACGTTCACGGGCGGGCGGACCAGGTCGCGCCATCCCCTCATGGTGCAGACGCTCGTCTCCACCGCCGACCCCAGCTCCGAAGCGCCCGGGAAGCTCATGCCCGAGTCGCAGCGGATCTACCTGCTGTGCCGCGAGACCCGCTCGGTGGCCGAGGTCTCGGCGGAGTTGAAGATCCCGCTCGGTGTGACCCAGGTGCTGCTGAGCGACCTCGCCGAGCTGGGACTCGTCTACATCCACCCGACCATCACGGGCAACAGCCCGTCCGAACACCAGGTTCTCGAGAGGGCTCTCCGTGGTCTCGAACGACTTTTCACCTGACATCTCGCCCGATATCCCCACCAAGATGTCGACCAAGATCGTCGTCGCCGGCGGTTTCGGCGCCGGCAAGACGACCCTGGTCGGGGCCGTCTCCGAGATTCCCGCGGTCACGACCGAGGCGGTCATGACCGAGGCGAGCATCGGGCACGACGACAACTCCGCCACACCCCGGAAGTTCACCACCACCGTGGCCATGGACTTCGGCCGCATCACCGTCGACCGGCAACTGATCATGTACGTGTTCGGCACGCCCGGCCAGGCCCGGTTCTGGTTCATGTGGGACGACCTCGTCCGCGGGGCCGTCGGCGCGGTCGTGGTCGTCGACACCCGCCGGCTGGCCGACAGCTTCGAGGCCGTCGACTACTTCGAGACCAACCGCCGCATCCCCTACATCGTGGCGCTGAACAGATTCGACGGCCGGATGGAGCACACGGCCGAGCAGATCCGGGAGGCACTGGAGGTGGGCGCCGGCGTGCCCATCCTCGACTTCGACGCGCGCGACCGCTCCTCGGGCGGGACCGTGCTCAAGACACTGCTCAAGTACGCACTGTCGAACAACGCGGCCGCGGCGCCGGTCGGGTGACGGCCGCGCGCGGCCGCCCGGCGGCCGGCGCGCACCGCAGACTCCCCGAGAAGGAACCACATACATGCGCAAGATCCTCATCGTCGGCGCAGGGCACTCGGGTCTCCACCTGGCCCACGGCCTGCTCGGCCACGGTTACGACGTCACGGTGATCACCGGGCAGAGCTCGCTGGAAATCCGCACGGGCCGGCCCGCCATCACCCAGATGACGTTCCCGACGGCACTGGAGTACGAGCGCGAGCTCCAGCTCGACTTCTGGAGCGGCCAGGCACCCCGGATGGAGGACTTCAAGATCCACCTCTATCCGTCGGGGTCTGCGCCGTTGACGCTGAAGGGCAGGACCGGCACGGAGGACCGGTACACGGTCTCCATCGACCGGCGGATCAAGATGGCCGACTGGCTGGAGTACTTCGAGGACTCCGGCGGCAAGGTCGTCATCCACGGCGTCACCATCACCGACCTCGACTACTTCTCGCGGATGTTCGACCTGATCGTGGTCGCCGTGGGCCACGGCGAGCTGGGGGCGCTGTTCGACCACGACACCAGCCGTTTCAGCGGCGCGCGCCCGCGGGTGGTGGCCCAGGCCCACATCCACGGTGTCGCCCCCGAACCGCAGGAGAGCGAGAACATCGGCTGGGCGGCGTCGACCGCCGATGCCGGGAATATGATCTTCGTGCCGTTCCTGGTCGCCGACGGCCCCTGCCACTCGCTGTTCCTCGGCGACAAGCGCGGCGGGCCGATGGACGCCTGGCCCGACCGGCCGCTCCCCGACGAGCAGTGGCGGCGCATGCAGGAGCTGCTGCGCAAGTACGCCCCGGACTACTACGAGCGGGTGCGCGGCGCTGCGCCGATCGACGGCGCCAGCACACTGGTCGAGTATCTGACACCGCAGGTGCGCAACCCCGTCGGCGTGCTGCCGTCCGGCGGGCTGGTGCTGGGGATCGCCGACGTGGTCATCGCCATGGACCCGTTCGTGGGCCAGGGCTGGAACCACTCCACCCGCTGCGCCCGCAGCTACCTGCAGAGCATCATCGAGCACGGCGACGGCCCGTTCGACGCGGAGTTCCTCTCCGGTACCTTCGAGCGCTTCTGGCAGTACGGGCTCCCGGTCCAGCGCTTCGCCGAACTGAACTCCACGATCTGGGAGCGGGAGCTGCCCGAGCATTTCCAGGAGCTGCTGGCCGGCTCGGCAACCCATCCGGAGATCGGCGACCGCTGGATCCAGGGTTGGGACTACCCGCCGGACTTCGACAACTGGCTCTACGACCCCGAGCTCGCACGCAGCTACCTGGCCGAGGTCGCCGCCAGGCACGGCAACGGGTAGCCGGTCAACCGGACGACCGGCAGCGGGCGGCCCCTTCCGGCCGAGGCGGCCGAGCCGGCCGCACCTGCTGCGCGCGCTGCGGGTGGGCGGATGCGGGCCGACCGTTGGGGACGTGCCCGGATGCCTCGCGGGGCATCCGGGCCGCACGCATGCCGCGAGTTACCCGCCGCACCCCCACCGCGCCGGCTGCACCGGCTGCCTCCGTGCCTTTCCCCACCGCCGTTCTCGTCCTTTCCCGCTGGTCTGCTATCCGCAATATCCAGAACAGTCGTACTATTGCCCCGATTATAGGTGGGGGTTACGCTCTCTGTGTCGTCACCGTCGATGCGGAACATGTTGCCTATTGGGGAGTATGTCGCCCGTGGGTGGTTTTCAGGTTGATCTTGATTTCCGGTGGAACCACTGGTGGAAACGCGGGGCCCGCCACGGCACAGCACACCTCATTTGCCGATCATCTCCACTTCCCTCGCCGCGCCGGCCGCCGGCCCGCCTGCCCCCGGCGGAGTTCGCGCGGCGCACCGCGTATTCGGGAGCGAGCAAATGGGGTGCAGTTGACACTCCGGGCCCGGTGGTGAACGGCGTGGAAACCCGCCACCGAGAAAGATCATTCCGCGGTGGGAAAAGACCATTTCTGCGCTGAATGATCAACGGAAATCCGCGGGCCGCTGTTCTTGGCGCCGCACAACCGGGGTCCACCGCTGATCCGCTGATCCGCGGATCCGGCTGCGTCGCGCCAACGCTCATGACCGTGTGTTCCAACCGGATCTCCTACGTACTCGGCCTGCACGGCCCCAGCATCGCCGTGGACACCGGTCAGTCCGCATCGCTGGTGGCCGTCCACCTCGCCATGGAGAGCCTGCGCCGCGGGGAATCCGACCTGGCCGCGGCGGGCGGCGCGCACCTCAACGTCTCGGCCGCGGGCGCGGACGCCGAACAGGGCTTCGGCACGCTCTCGCCCGCGGGCCGCTGCCGCCGGACCCGGCCGGGTCCGAAGCACCCGCGGCACCCGGGTCCTCCGGCCGCGGTTCACCGCGCTCCTCCGGCTCCTCCCCGGAGCCGGCGCCGTCCCGGTCCGCGCGGCGCTGCCCGGATTCGCGGGGGCGGCGGGTCGCGCCGACGCTGGCGGCCACCACGCAGCCGATCGCCAGCCACTGCCACAGCGACAGCACCTCGCCCAGCAGCACCAGGCCCACCAGGGCGGCGGCTGCGGGCTCCAGGCTCATCAGGATCCCGAACACCCGCGGCGGCATGCGCCGCAGCGCCTGCATCTCCAGGGTGTAGGGCACCACTGAGGACAGCAGCCCGATCGCCAGGCCGATGAGCAGCAGCTTTGGGTCCAGCAGCGCCGTGCCGCCTGCGGCGACCCCGGCGGGGGCCATCAGCACCGTGCCGGCGACGCTGGCCACCGCCAGCCCCGACATACCGGAGAAGCGGCGCCCGGTGGCGGCGCTGAGCAGGATGTAGCCCGCCCAGGCGGCCGCCGCCAACAGCGCGAACAGCACTCCCGCCAGGGTGAGCGCGCCATCGCTGCGGCCCAGCAGCAGCACCCCCGCACCGGCCAGCGCCACCCACAGCAGGTCGGTCCGGCGCCGCGATCCGATCACCGCCACCGTCAGCGGGCCGAGGAACTCGATGGTGACCGCGATGCCCAGCGGGATCCGCGCGAACGACTGGTAGATGGCGAAGTTCATGGTGGCCAGGGACACCCCGAAGGCGATGGCCACCATCCAGTCGGCGCGCGTGCGGCCGCGCAGCACGGGCCGGGCCAGCGCCAGCAGCACCACCGCCGAGGTCAGCAGCCGCAGCCACACCACCGCACTGGGCGGCAGCACCGCGAACAGCCGGCTGGCCACACCGGCGCCTGCCTGCACCGAAAGGATGCCCACGAGCACGAACCAGGTCGGCGGGACCGACTCGCCCGCGGCCCGCAGCAGGGCGGCGCCACTGGACAGCCGGGCCCAGGTGGGACCACCGGATGAATTGACCGCTGCGTTCGCACTCACGGTCGCCCATCCTATGGGCGCGCCCGGCCCGCGCTGCGGCCCGCCCCGTCTCGGGGCGGCGGTTCGGCGGGCGGTGCGCAGATGCGAGGTTTCGGGCGCCCGGCAGGGCGGAATGCTGGTTTGCACGCGCAACACGCGGTTGCAGGTGCTTCCAGGCGAAACGAGGAGCCCATGCCGTTTTCGGTGACTTCCGAGGTGGGGCGGTTGCGGCAGGTCATCGTGCACCGCCCCGGCCTGGAACTGAGCCGGCTGACCCCCTCCAACAACGACGCGCTGCTCTTCGACGACGTGCTGTGGGCCGAGCGGGCGCGCGAGGAGCACGACGCCTTCACCGCGCTGCTGCGGGCCCGCGGTGTGGCGGTGCACCTCTTCGGCGACCTGCTGGAGGACGTGCTGGCGCTGCCCGAAGCCCGCGCCTACATCCTGGACTGCATCTGGGACCAGCGCTTCTTCGGCCCCATGGCGGTCGATGCGCTGCGCTCGGCGTTCGAGGCCATGGACCCCGCGGCGCTGCGCGGCCACCTCATCGGCGGGATCACCAAGCGCGAACTGCTGGAGCGCATCGCCGAGCCCCGCTCGGTGTGGCTGCACACCCTGGCGCCCGACGATTTCGTGCTGACCCCGCTGCCCAACCACCTGTTCACCCGCGACACCTCCTGCTGGATCGGCGGCGGCGTGTCGATCAACGCCATGCGCAAGAAGGCGCGGCGCCGCGAGACCATCCACTACGAGGCCGTCTACCGGTGGCACCCGCTGTTCGCCGGCGCGGCGTTCGAGCTGTGGAACCCCGGCCACGCGTGGGGTCCGGCGACCATCGAGGGCGGCGACATCATGCCGATCGGCAACGGGTCGGTGCTGGTGGGCCTGAGCGAACGCACCCAGCCCCAGGCCGTCGAGATGCTCGCCCACGAACTGTTCGCCCGCGGCGGCGCCGAACGCCTGCTGGGCGTGTGGATGCCCAAGGCGCGCGCCATCATGCACCTGGACACCGTGATGACCTGCCTGGACCGCGGGGTGTTCACCAAGTACGCGGGCCTGGGCATGCTGCCGTCCTACACCATCGAACCCGGCGACACCGACAAGGAACTCAAGGTCACCGACAACCCGCCCGAGCGCATGCACGACGCGATCGCCGCGGCGGCCGGGCTCGACGGCATCACCGTGCTCACCCCCACCCAGGACGTGTTCTCCTCCGAGCGCGAGCAGTGGGACGACGGCTGCAACGTCTTCGCGCTGGAACCCGGAGTCGTGGTCGCCTACGAGCGCAACGCCGCCTCCAACGCCTACCTGAGCGGCAACGGCATCGAGGTGTTGGAGATCAGCGGCAGCGAACTGGGCCGGGGCCGCGGCGGCCCGCACTGCATGACCTGCCCGCTGGAGCGGGACGAGCCGTGAGCGCCCGCCGGCGCTCACCCCTCGCCGCCCCCGCGCGCCGCGGCGCGGTCCGGCCCAGTGCGGGCCGGCCGGGCGGCCGTGCGCGGCGGATCCGCACCGCCCGTCTGCTGCGGTGCGGCGCCCGCCACCGCGGCGATCGCCAGCAGCCAGGCCAGCGCCTCTACGGCCGGCTGCACGAGGATCATCGCGAGCCCCACTTCGGTGCGCCCGCCCAAACCGGTGCCGGCCTGCAGCAGCAGCCAAGCGAAGGGCAGCGCGGCGGCGCCCAGTTGGACGGCAAGTGCCGTACACATCAGCCGCGCCCGCACCGGCCGGCGGCGCGCCAGCAGCACGGCTCCGACGGCGAGCACCACCAGTGGCGGGCCGAGTGAACGGATCAGCGCCACCAGGGGCACACCGATGAATTCCACCCGCACGAGCCTATAGCGCCGGGCGCGGGCACGGGTGCCGCAGCGCGGCCGGGGCGCCGGGCGGTTACTCCCAGCGGAACAGGCGGCCGGCCAGCACCGCGGCGGCTACCGCCCACACCGCCAGCACGGCCACCGGCCCCCAGGCGGGTGCCGCACCGTCGGCGAGTACGGCGCGCAGGCCGCCGGCCAGCGCGGTGATGGGCAGCGCCTCGACCACCGGTTGGGCGGCGGCCGGCAGCCGGTCGACGGGGAAGATGACGCCGCCCAGCCCCAGCAGCACCACATAGACGAGGTTGGCCGCGGCCAGGGTCGCCTCGGCGCGCAGCGTGCCCGCCATGAGCAGCGCCAGTGCGCTGAAGCAGGCGGTGGCCAGCAGCACCAGCACGACCGCGTAGCCGGCCCCGGCGGCGCCGGTGTCGGGCCGCCAGCCCAGCCCCGCCGCGACGCCGCAGATGAGCACGGCCTGCACCAGTTGCACGCCCAGCACCGCCAGGGTCTTGGCGGCGAGCAGCCCGCCGCGCGGCAGCGGAGTGGCGCCCAACCGTTTGAGGACGCCGTAGCGGCGTTCGAAACCGGTGCCGATGGCCTGGCCGGTGAAGGCCGTGGACAGCACGGCCAGCGCCAGCACGCCCGGCGCCAGGAAGTCCACGCGCGGGCCCGGCCCCAGGTCGAGTACCGGGGTGACGCTGAAACCCACCAGCAGAAGCAGCGGGATCACCATTGTCAGCAGCAACTGCTCGCCGTTGCGCAGCATGATGCGCAGCTCCATGCCCGCCTGCGCGGCGACCATGCGGTGCAGTGGTGCCGCCCCGGGAGCGGGGGCGAACAGGGCGGTGGCTGTCTGGGTTCGTGGTTCGATCATTGTTCGCGGAGGTCCCGGCCGGTCAGTTCGAGGAAGACGTCTTCAAGGCTGCGCCGCTGCACGCGCAGCCCCTCGGGGGACACGCCGTTGGAGGCGCACCAGGAGCCGGCGGCGGCGATCAGTTCGGGGCCGATCCCGTCGGGGCCATCGGCGGTGACAGCGTATTCGGTGCGCGGCCGGCCGTTGCGGTCGGCCGCCGCCGGTCCGCGTTCCACGCGCTGCTCGACGCGTACGGCGCCGGGCAGCGCCGTGCCCAGCGCGCCGGTGTCGAGCCCGGCCTCGGCGTAGAACCGCAGTTCCTGGCGGGAGTCGGTGAGTTCGCCGGGCGCCCCGGCGGCCACGGTGCACCCGTGGTCGATGATCACGACATGGTCGGCGAGGCGCTCGGCCTCCTCCATGTAGTGGGTGGTCAGCACCACGCCGACACCGCTGTCGCGCAGTTCGGCGATGAGGTCCCAGGTGGCGTGGCGCGCCTGGGGGTCCAATCCCGCGGTGGGCTCGTCCAGGAAGACCAGTTCGGGGCGGCCGACCACGGCAGCGGCCAGGCTGAGCCGCTGCTGCTGGCCGCCGGACAGGCGCCGGAAGGGGGTCGAGGCCGCGGAGACCAGTCCCAGGCGCTCCAGCAGCACCGCCGGCGGGACGGGCCGGGCGTGGAAGGAGGCCACCAGGCGCAGCCACTCGCCGGCGCGGGCACCGGTGGGCACGCCGCCCGCCTGCAGCATCACGCCCACGCGCGGTTTGAGTGCGGCGGCGTCGGCGGCCGGGTCCAGCCCCAGCACCCGCACCCGGCCGGAGTCGGCGCGGCGGAACCCCTCGCAGGTCTCGACCGTGGTGGTCTTGCCGGCGCCGTTGGGACCGAGCAGGGCGGTGACCCGGCCGCGGGCGGCGGAGAACGACAGGCCCGCCACGGCCGTGGCACTGCCGTAGCGCTTGACCAGATCAGTGGCCTCGACCGCGGCGGTTTCCATGGGTACCGAGTCTATGGCGGTGCGGGGCAGGGCCCGCACCGGCCCGGCCGTAGGAGTGGGAACGGTACCCGCCCGCGGGAATACCCGGCGTGCGGGGTTGTTGCCGTTTAAGGGCGGTTTCCGGCGGTTAGCCGGGCATCCGCCCTCTTGTTCGCCGGGCCGCGGACGCAGTACCGCAGGGCGGCAAGGCCGGTAAGGGCAGGCTGGGCTCAGTGATCAACCGCATCGGCCCGTGTTTGCCTGCTGGGACTTATTTACGCCACACTGATGTTGTGAAAAACATGGGGAACCGTCAGCAGGCCGAAGGAAGCGCCGCCACCGGCGCCTCCGCGGCCGGTTACGGCCCCGAACGGGGTGCCGAGAACGGTACGCGCGCCCGTGTTGCGCGGCTGATCCTCGAACACGGTCCCGTCACCGCCGCCACCTTGGGCGAACGGCTCGGCCTCACCCCGGCGGCCATCCGCCGCCACCTTGACAATCTGATGAGCGAGGGCATGGTCGAAGCCCGCGACTCCCGCACCAGCGGGCGCCGGGGCCGCGGCCGGCCGGCCCGCGTCTTCGTCATCACCGCAGCCGGGCGCGATGCCTTCGTGCACGGCTACGACGATCTCGCTGCCAGCGCCCTGCGGTTCCTCGCCGAAAAAGCGGGATCCGCGGCCGTCTCCGAGTTCGCCCGCAGCCAGGTCGCCGATCTGGAACGGCGCTACCGCCCGATGCTGGCCGATGCGCCGCCCCAGCAGCGCATCCGGCTCCTGGCCGAGGCGCTGTCCAACGACGGCTACGCGGCATCGGCCGGCGAGGCCCCTGCTCCGGGCGGCGGCGACCAGCTCTGCCAGCACCACTGCCCGGTGGCCCACGTCGCCACGGAGTTCCCCGAACTGTGCGAGGCCGAAGTCGAGGCCTTCGAACGGTTGCTGGGTACTCCGGTGCGGCGGCTGGCCACCATCGCCCACGGCGACGGCGTGTGCACCACACACGTCACCCCGCGCGACCTCGCCGCGGCCGATTCCCGTCCCGCCGGGAACCGGGCGCCGTCGCGCACCGATGATGAGAACACCGGCCTGCCCTCGGGCGAGGGGCGGGCCGCACCCGATGAAGGACGTCTGAGTCCAGGAGGATCCGCGTAATGACGTCTACCGCGCACCCCGAGCTCGAAGGGCTCGGCACCTATGAGTACGGCTGGTCCGACTCCGACACGGCCGGTGCCTCTGCCCGTCGCGGCGTGAACGAGGATGTCGTCCTCGACATCTCCGGCAAGAAGAACGAGCCGGAGTGGATGAGGAAGCTCCGCCTCAAGTCGCTGCGCCTGTTCGGCAAGAAGCCGCTTCCCGAGTGGGGTGCCGACCTCGGTGGGATCGACTTCGAGAACATCAAGTACTTCGTGCGTTCCACCGAGCAGCAGGCCGCCTCCTGGGAAGAGCTTCCCGAGGACATCAAGAACACCTACGACAAGCTCGGCATCCCCGAAGCCGAGAAACAGCGCCTGGTCGCCGGTGTCGCCGCGCAGTACGAGTCCGAGGTCGTCTACCACCAGATCCGCGAGGACCTGGAGGAGCAGGGCGTCCTCTTCCTCGACACCGACACCGCCCTGAAGGAGCACCCCGAGCTCTTCCAGGAGTACTTCGGCACGGTCATCCCGCCCGGCGACAACAAGTTCGCCGCACTCAACAGCGCGGTCTGGAGCGGCGGGTCGTTCATCTACGTGCCGCCGAACGTCCACGTCGAGATCCCGCTGCAGGCCTACTTCCGCATCAACACCGAGAACATGGGCCAGTTCGAGCGGACCCTGATCATCGTCGACGAGGGCGCCTACGTCCACTACGTCGAAGGCTGCACGGCGCCGATCTACAAGACCGACTCGCTGCACTCGGCGGTCGTCGAGATCATCGTCAAGAAGAACGCCCGGTGCCGTTACACGACCATCCAGAACTGGTCGAACAACGTCTTCAACCTGGTGACCAAGCGCGCCGTCGCCTACGAGGGCGCCACCATGGAGTGGATCGACGGCAACATCGGTTCGCAGGTGACCATGAAGTACCCGGCGGTCTACCTGATGGGCGAGCACGCCAAGGGCGAGACCCTGTCGGTGGCCTTCGCCGGCGAGGGCCAGCACCAGGACACCGGCTCCAAGATGGTGCACTGCGCGCCCAACACCTCTTCGACCATCGTCTCCAAGTCGGTGGCCCGCGGCGGCGGCCGCGCCTCCTACCGCGGCCTGATCCAGGTCCAAGAAGGCGCCGACCACTCCAAGTCCACGGTCAAGTGCGACGCGCTGCTCATCGACACCATGAGCCGCTCGGACACCTACCCTTACAACGACATCCGAGAGGACGACGTTGAGATGGGCCACGAGGCCACCGTCTCCAAGGTCAGCGAAGACCAGCTCTTCTACCTGATGAGCCGGGGCCTGGACGAGGACGAGGCCATGGCGATGATCGTCCGCGGGTTCGTCGAACCCATCGCGCGCGAACTCCCCATGGAGTACGCGCTGGAACTCAACCGGCTGATCGAGCTGCAGATGGAAGGAGCGGTCGGTTAAGCATGGCCAGCCCCAATCTCGGAATCCGGGAGCATTCCCACGGCGGTGACATCCCGGTCTCGCGCCTGGATGTGCACGGGTCCTTCGACTCTTCGAGCTTCCCCGTGCCCAATGGGCGCGAAGAGGAATGGCGCTTCACGCCGCTGCGCCGGCTGCGGGGCCTGCACCAGGGCCGCGAGATCGCCGACGGCACGGTCGCCGTCGAGGTCTCCGGTTCTGCGCAGGCCGCCGTCGAGTACGTCGGGCGCGACGACTCCCGGCTCGGCGCGTCCTTCCTGCCCAACGACCGCGTCAGCGCGCTGGCCTGGGAGAGCTTCACCGACTTCAACCCGGCAACCGTCATCACGGTGCCCAAGGAGACCGCGCTCGGCGAACCCGTGTTCGTCAAGATCACCGGCACCGAACACGGCGACGCCTACGGCCACATCCTGGTGCGCGCCGAACGCCACTCGGCGGCCACCGTGGTGCTGGAGTACGCGGGTTCGGCCGTCTACGCCGACAACGTCGAGTTCGTCGTCGAGGACGGCGCCTCGCTGACCGTGGTCAGCCTGCAGGACTGGGACGACGACGCCGTCCAGGTCTCCCACCAGTACGCCACGGTCGGGCGCGACGCCCGGTTCCGCAGCTTCGTGATCACGCTCGGCGGCGACCTCGTCCGCCTGTCGCCCAGCGTGCGCTACCGGAGCACCGGCGGCGACGCCGAACTGCACGGGCTGTACTTCACCGGCAAGGGCCAGCACCACGAGCACCGGTCGCTGATCGACCACAACGAGTCCAACACCCGCAGCCGCGTCGAGTACAAGGGCGCGCTCAGCGGCGAGGATGCCCACGCGGTGTGGATCGGCGACGTCATCATCGGCGAAGGCACCTCCGGCACCGACTCCTACGAGCACAACCGCAACCTGGTGCTGACCGACGGCACCCGGGTCGACTCCGTGCCCAACCTGGAGATCTTCACCGGAGAGGTCGAGGGCGCCGGCCACGCCAGCGCCAGCGGCAGGCTCGACGACATCCACCTGTTCTACCTGCAATCGCGCGGCATCCCGGCCGACGAGGCCCGGCGCCTGGTCATCCGCGGTTTCTTCCAGGAGCTCATCGGCCGCATCGAGGTTCCTGAACTGCGCGAGCGCATCATGAACGAGGTGGAGGAGAAGCTGGCGCTCCATGAGTAACGGATACACCCGGGTGTGTTCGCTGAGCGACGTCCCCGACGAGGGCGCGCTGGGCGTCGAGATCGGCCAAACGCCGGTGGCGGTGGTACGCAGCGAAGGCGAGATCTACGCCATCAGCGACATCTGCTCCCACGCCGAGGTCAACCTGTCCGAGGGCGAGGTCGAAGACGGGACCGTGGAGTGCTGGTTGCACGGCTCTTGCTTCGACCTCGGCTCAGGCAAGCCGATCAACCCGCCGGCGACCCAACCGGTCGCCACCTACGCAGTGCAGATCGACGGCGACGACGTCCTCGTCTCGCTGGACACCCAGAGTTCAAAAGGCTGAATCACACATGACCAAGTTCGAAATCCGCGGGGTGCGCGCCGATGTGCTCATCGGGGCCGAGGAGCGCCAGGAGATCCTGAAGGGCGTCGACCTCACCATCAACTCCGGTGAGACCCACGCGATCATGGGCCCCAACGGCTCCGGCAAGTCCACCCTGGCCTACGCCATCGCCGGCCACCCCCGCTACGAGATCACCGAGGGCGAGGTCCTGCTCGACGGCGAGAACGTGCTGGAGATGAGCGTCGACGAGCGCGCTCGCGCCGGCCTGTTCCTGGCGATGCAGTACCCGGTCGAGGTCCCGGGCGTGTCCATGTCCAACTTCCTGCGCAGCTCGGTCACCGCGGTGCGCGGCGAGGCACCCAAGCTCCGCACGTTCTCCAAGGAGCTGCAGGAGACCATGGGCAACCTGTCCATCGAGTCCTCCTTCGCGGCCCGCGGCGTCAACGAGGGCTTCTCCGGCGGCGAGAAAAAGCGCCACGAGATCCTCCAGCTCGAACTGCTCAAGCCGCGCATGGCAATCCTCGACGAGACCGACTCCGGGCTCGACGTCGATGCGCTGAAGGTCGTCGCGGCCGGCATCAACCGGGCGCGCGAGACCGGCGAAGTGGGCGTCATGCTCATCACGCACTACACCCGCATCCTCAACTACATCAAGCCCGACCACGTCCACGTGTTCGCCGGCGGGCGCGTCGCCGAATCCGGCGGCCCCGAGCTGGCCGACGTGCTGGAGTCCGAGGGCTACGAGCGTTTCGCAAAGGCAGGCGCGGCGAAGTGACCATAAGCGAGCTGGGGCGCCTCGACGTCGAGGCGGTGCGGGCCGATTTCCCGATCCTGGCCCGCACCGTCCGCGCTGAGCGCCCGCTGGTGTACCTCGATTCCGGAGCGACCTCGCAGAAGCCCCGGCAGGTACTCGATGCCGAACGGGAATTCTACGAACGCCACAACGCGGCGGTGCACCGCGGCGCGCACCAGCTCGCCGAGGAGGCCACCGACGCCTACGAGAGCGCCCGCGCCACCATCGCGGCGTTCATCGGCGCGCAGTCGGACGAGGTCGTGTTCACCAAGAACGCGACCGAGGCCATCAACCTGGTGGCCTATGCCATGAGCAACGCCGCCACCAGCGGCCCGGAGTACGCCCGGTTCGTCGTCGGTCCCGGCGACGAAATCGTCGTCTCCGAGATGGAGCACCACGCCAACCTGGTGCCCTGGCAGCAGCTGTGCCAGCGCACCGGTGCCACCCTGCGGTGGTTCCCGGTGACCTCCGAAGGCCGGCTGGACCTGAGCGGCATCGACGAGCTGATCAACGACCGCACCAAGCTCGTCGCGCTCAGCCACCAGTCCAACGTGCTGGGCACCGTCAACCCGGTCGCCGACATCGCCGAGCGCGCCCACGCCCACGGCGCGCTGGTGCTGATCGACGCCGCGCAGTCGGTGCCGCACATGCCGGTCGACGCCGCCGAACTCGGCGTGGACTTCCTGGCGTTCTCCGGGCACAAGATGCTCGGGCCCAACGGCATCGGCGTGCTGTGGGGGCGTGCGGAGCTGCTGGCGGCCATGCCGCCGTTCATCTCCGGCGGGTCCATGATCGGTGTGGTCTACATGGACCACACCACCTGGGCCGACCCGCCCCAGCGGTTCGAGGCCGGGGTGCCCATGGCGCCGCAGGCCGTCGGGCTGGCCGCAGCCTGCGACTACCTCAGTGCGCTGGGCATGGACAACGTGCAGGCCCACGAGCGGGCCATCACCGAGTACGCGCTCAAGCAGATCAGTGACGTGCCGGGCGTGCGCATCATCGGCCCGGCCGACACCCACGACCGCGGCGGCGCGGTCTCGTTCACGGTCGAGGACATCCACCCGCACGATGTGGGCCAGGTCCTCGACGACCTCGGTGTCGAGGTGCGGGTGGGCCACCACTGCGCCTGGCCGCTGCACCGCTGCTACGAGACCGTGGCCACCACTCGGGCGTCGTTCTACCTGTACAACACGTTCGCCGAGGTCGATGCACTGGCTGAGGGAATCCGGGCGGCCCAGCGGTTCTTCGGCACCGCGGCGGCGCGCTAGAAGGGGGAGCAGGCCGCTACCATGCAGCTCGACTCCATGTACCAGGAGATCATCCTGGACCATTACCGCAACCCGCACAACAAGGGGTTGCGGGAGCCGCACGACGGCGAAGCCCACCACATCAACCCCACCTGCGGCGACGAGATCACGTTGCGCGTGCACCTCACGCCCGCCGCCGAGGGGGGTGGGCTCGACGACAAGGCCACCGTCGCAGACGTGTCCTACGACAGCATGGGCTGTTCGATCAGCCAGGCGAGCGCCTCGGTGCTCACCGACCTGCTGATCGGGCGCAGCGTCGACGAAGGCATGCGCATGCTCGACTCGTTCACCGAGCTCATGCACTCCAAGGGTCAGGCCGAGCCCGACGAGGACGTGCTGGATGACGCGGTGGCCTTCGCCGGCGTGTCGAAATACCCTGCCCGTATCAAGTGCGCCCTGCTCGCCTGGATGGCGTGGAAGGACGCGACCGCCCAGTCCCTGGAAACGGAGAAGGAGGGCGCCTCATGACCGAACAGGACACCGCCACCGCGCCGGAGCCCGCGGGCGACAGTGCACTGGCCGAGGAGATCCACGAGGCGCTGAAGGACGTCATCGACCCCGAACTGGGCGTCAACGTCGTCGACCTCGGACTGCTCTACGGGGTCAATGCCGACACCGACACCATCACGTTGGACATGACGCTCACCAGCGCCGCCTGCCCGCTGACCGACGTCATCGAGGACCAGGCCACCACCGCGCTCGACGAGTTCGAGCGCGAAGTCAAGATCAACTGGGTCTGGATGCCGCCGTGGGGCCCGGACAAGATCACCGACGACGGCCGCGACCAGCTCCGGATGCTCGGCTTCAACGTCTGACCGGGAATCCCCGCACAGCCGGCTTCTCCCCTATGGCCCCGTCCGCGCGGGCCATAGGGGTTTCTCATGTAACCGCCGATCAGTGCGCCGGGGTCAGCGCCGGCCGCAGTTCGTGGGCGATGTCGGTGTCGCCGCGTTCGGTGAGGGTGTCCAGCAGGGCCTGGGGCTCGGCCACCAACGTGTCGGCGCCGTCGTCGGTGATGCGCCGGGCGATGATCTTCAATGCCTCGTCGGTGGCGGCGGGCGCAGTGTAGCCGATCAGGTGCAGCGCCCGGCTGGTGGGGCTGTGCCCGCTCAGGTCGGCCGCAGGCAGGCGGCGCGCGTCGAGCTGGTCGCCGTTGACGGTGATGAACACCCGGTCCCCGGGCTGCGCCGAGAGCCGGCGCAGCAGCGGGCGCAGCGAGTCGAACGCGGGCTGGTCGCGCCAGACCAGCACGAGCAGGTCGGCGCCCGGCGCGGTCAGGCACAGCAGGCGGCCCGGTTGCAGCCCCAGGTGGGTCGCATACCCCGGCGGCACGGTGACCGGGGCACCGTTGAGGTGGTCGCCGGAGACGTCCACCCGGTGCCACCAGCGGCCGTCGGGGGCGCGGAAGCAGCGCTCCGAGGCCGCCACCTGCGGCGGCTGCGGCTCGGCCGGCTGCGGTTCGGGCCGTTCGGCGGGCGACTCGTCGGCGCCGGGCCGGCGCCGGATGGGCAGCCCGTTGGCGGTGGTGCTGCCGTCGGCCTCGGGGCCGGGGTCGGCAGGGGTGTGGGTGCCGAACCCGGAGCCGGGCGGCGGGTTCTCGACCGGGATGGAGGGGTCGACCAGCACGTGGCCCTCGCGGATGGTCACCCCGGGGGTGCTCAGCAGCCACGCGCGCACGGCCTGCTGGCGGATGCCGAGCCGCCCCAGCCGGATCGCGGCGTCGGAGATGCTGGGCGCGTCGCCCAGGATGTCGCGGGTCTGCCAGCGCATCCGGTGCGGGTCGTCGCCCACCAGCCACCCGTTGTGCAGCCGGCGGTCGGTGAACAGGGTGATGACCACCCGCCACAGCGGGGTGCCCAACGAGGGTACGTCGACCGGGTGGTCGGGGTGGGCGCTGATCAGGTGGTCGACGGTGGCGGCCGAGCCCAGGTGGTCGGAGAGCTCGCGCATGTGCTTGGTCAGCGGGGCGCCGGCGGGCGACCCCAGCCACTGCAGCAGCCGTTCCTCGACGGTGCGCTGGGCGTTGCGGATCTCGCGCAGGTCCACGCCGAGCTGGTCGGACAGCAGCCGGATACTGATGGGGTCGGACGCGAACAACCGCTCGGCGGCCACGTTGCGTTCCAGGTCCGACCAGTTGCGCAGGAACTCTTCGAGCAGGTCCACCAGCGGGTTGCGGCCCAGCTCGGGGCCCTGCTGCGGCTCGCCTGCGCCGGACTCCTTGGGCGGCCCGAAGGAGGGGCGGCGCAGCGTGCCGCCGGGGCCCAGCAGCGAACTGCGGAACGAGGAGGCCCGGGTACGGTTTTCGGCGGCGGGTGCGCCCGCGGCCGGCTGCTGGGCGGGCTCGGCCGGTGCGGCGGCTGCGGCCGGTTCGGTGGTTGCGGTGGATGCTGCGGCGTCCGCTTGGGCCTCTTCGTCGCGCTGGGCGCGCAGCGCCCGCAGGGTGCGGATGGCCCGGCCGGCCGGGCTCAGCCGCTGCGGTGATTCGTCGGCCTCGGCGCCGGTCTCGGCCGGACCCGCGCCGGTGGCGGTACTGAGGTAGGCCAGGGCGCGGTGCACGTGCTCCGGGGCCGTTTTGGGCATCCAGTGCGCCAGGGTGTGCACGGCTTCGACCATCAGCGCGGGCGAGGGGGCCGCGGCGGCACTCTGCTCGGTGGCGAAAGGCTGCACCGCGCGCCAGGTGGCGGTGCTGATGATGTCGAGCGGCCCGCAGCTCTCGGGCAGGCCCCAGGCGCTGATGGCGGCCGGCGTGGCCGAGAGCAGGCGCTCCCAGCCGCCGGCGGTGATCAGCAGCGCGCCGCGCACCGGTTCGGCGATGTCGTCGAGGTCGACGCCGATGGCGCGCAGCGAGGGCACGAACTCGCCCAGTTCGAGGTGGCTCCACTGCTCCGATGCCAGTCTGGCCAGCGAGTGCGCCAGCCAGGTGGATCCGGCGATGTCGAGCACGCGGGGCAGGGGCAGCGAGCTCCACCAGCCCTCGACCAGACGGGCGTGCCACAGTACCGGGCCCACCAGCGCGGGATCGCTCCACCGCAATGCGGGGACGAGGTCGGTGAGGCAGATCGGGGAGACGGCGTTCATCTGCGGCGGACCTCGACCTCCGGGAAATCGGCGGGTGGGGGAGTCCCGCGGGCATCGGCATTCGTGCTCAACAGTATGTCCACTCGGCCGGGCCGGGGGGCCGGCCGCCGCGGGCGGTCGGGGTCCGGGGATCGAATGGGCGCACCTTTCGGTGATCGTACGTGCGAGTGCGGCGGTTGGATAGTGCCGGGTCGGGTGGCGGCGGGCGAACGCCGATCGCCCGCACCGCCCGCACACGCGGTAACCCGACAGGTGCGTGGAATGTCCGGTTTCGATGGAACGCGGGAAAAAGTGATCCGGATTACACGCGGGCGGCGGCGCACCGCCGCAGTCCGCATCCGGCCGCCGCACC
This sequence comes from Streptomonospora sediminis, assembly GCF_054778995.1. NCBI lineage: Bacteria > Bacillati > Actinomycetota > Actinomycetes > Streptosporangiales > Nocardiopsidaceae > Streptomonospora > Streptomonospora sediminis. The sequence goes on along the minus strand of NZ_BAAGYZ010000003.1, from coordinate 3,612 downwards.
GCGCCGCCCTCACGTGCAGGGCGGGCCGCCGGCGGCCCGCGGCAGAACACGGGCCGCCGGCGTGCGGAGTCCTCAGGTCGCCAGGACCGCGACGGTGTCGGGGTAGATCGGCACGCTGGCGGGGTTGCCCGGGTTCAGGGCCAGCCCCACGCCGTCGGGCATCGCCTCGGCGAGGTCCCGCGTGGCCAGGACGGTGTAGGGCAGCTCAGCGCTGTTCAGGCCGAGCTGTTCCTCGGAGGTGAAGACCGGGATGAACTGCGCACCCTCCAGTTCCAGGGTGGGCAGTGCGACCGAGCCGTCCTCCTGGGAGCCCGACCCCTGCGGCAGCGGAATCCAGACCTGGCCCTCACGCAGGGTGGAAATGAAGCTGCTGATGGGTTCCGGATCGGTGGATTCGCCGCCGGCCTGGGCCATGGCCTCCTGGAGCGCCTGCTCGACGGCGTTGACCGGGAAGGCCGCGGATTCCTCGCCGGCGGGCTGCTCGTTGTTGTCCGGAGTGGCGTTGCTGTTGCTCATGCGGGCGGGACGGCTCCTTGCGTTCCATCTGGCGGATGCCTCCGGTGCCTCCGACCGGTGTCGGCCAACCAGGGGATGGCCGGACATCGGTCCTGGACGCAGGCTGCTCGGTGACGGCCGGAGGTATGCTTGTCGGGCAGGCCCTACCCTTGCCCCTCCCCGTTGACACATACCGGTCCGTGTCGCGAGGGGCACACCCCGTTCGAGCTCCCCGCGCGCCGCCGCGGGCCCTGGCGTGCCCGCGCACGCGGTCGAGCTGCATGATTGGTTGATGTGACTGACCTGGAGATGAATCCCCCCGAGGGCGATCAGGCGCAGCGGCCCGCAGCCTTCCGCTCCTACGTGGCCATCGGCGACAGCCTGACCGAAGGGCTCGAAGACCTTTCACCGAACGGAGAATACCGCGGATTCGCCGACCGCCTGGCCGAGCACCTGAGTGCCTCGGCGCCCGGGTTCCGCTATGCCAACCTCGCCGTGCGCGGCCGGCGCATGCGCCACATTTTCGGCGAGCAGCTGGAGCAGACACTCGGTTTCGGGCCGGACCTGGTCACTGTCCACGCGGGCGGCAACGACGTGCTGCGGCCCAACTCCAACCTCGACGACCTTGCGGCGGAGTTCGAGGCCGGCATCCGGCGCCTGCGCGACGCCGGGATCCGCGTGGTGGTGCTCTCCGGCCACGACACCGGGTGGATCCCCGTGCTGCGGGTCTACCGCGGGCGCATAGCGGTGTTCAGCATGCACCTGCGCGCCATCGCCGAGCGCACCGGCAGTGACATCGTCGATCTGTGGTCGATGGGGGCGCTGAACGACCCGCGCGCCTGGAGCGAGGACCGGCTGCACTTCAACGCCGCGGGCCACCGCATCGTCGCCGCCCGCATCGCCGACCTGCTGGGCGAGCCCATGGGGCCCCGCGAGGCCTGGGCCCGCCCGTGGGACACTCCGCCTGAGCGGCTGCCGCGCATCCTGCGCCGCCGCGAGAACCTGCGCTGGGCCCGCGAGCACCTGATGCCGTGGGTGAGCCGGCGCGCGCTGGGGCGCTCCTCCGGCGACGGACGCCGGCCCAAGCGGCCCTACCCGGCCGAACTGCAGCCCGGCCCCGACCCCGCCGCAGCGGCCGCACCCGGACACGGTGCCGACACCGGCGCCACTGCCGGCACCGCCGAGGCCACCGGCTCGGCCGGCGCCGACCCAGCGCAGGACGGATCGGCCGGCGGCGGCTCCGCCAACGGCGGCTCCGATTCCGCGGGCCGGGCCCGGCAGCGCGGGCGCGGGCACACCAGCGGCCGCTGAAAGCCGAGGCGGCGCGGGCGGCGGCACCGGACCCGCGGCGCCGCCGCGGAGGGCGGGCGCGCCGGGTCTTCAGGCGCCGTCGCCCGCCAGGCTCTGGATCAAATCGCCCACGTGCACGATCCCGGTGCACTGGCCGAACTCGTTCACCGTGATCAGGTCGTCGTAGACGCGCTCGCGGTCGGCGCCCGCCGCCCGCAGCGCCGCCATCGCCCGGTAGTTGCGGGGGACCGTGCGCGGAGGGTCGGCCAGCCGGTGCGCCGGGCGCTTGGCATGCAGGGCGTGGCCGTAGGGCCCGGTGACCGCGAGCAGGAACCGGGCGCGGTCGATGAGGGCGGCCGGGCGGTCGCGGTGGTCGATCAGCACGACGCTGTTCAGTGCGGTGTCACCGCTGAAGGCGTCCAGCACTTCCTCGGCCGTGGCGTCGGTGTTCATGGCAACCGGCGGGCGCATGAACTCGGTGATGGGCGGCCCGGAGTCGTGGCGCGCGCCGGCGGACTCGACCGACGCGACGGGGACCGTGACGACCCGGTCGCCGGGCATCCAGGCGTCGTCGGCGAACAGCGGGCCCTGGGCCAGCCGCACTCCGGCCTCGCGCAGCCGGTGCACCTGCTCGTCGGATGTGACACCGGCGGCGACCGGGAACACCCCGGCCCCGTGCCCGATGCGCGCCAGGCCGTCCACGAGTGCGGCCAAGCGCTGGTCGCCGGGCAGGCCGGCGACGATTCCGGGATCGATGCGCAGTAGGAACGGCGTGGTCTCCAGCAGCAGGTCCGGCGCCACCGCGGAGGTACCCAGCGCGCAGCGGAACCCCTGCTCGCGCAGCCGGGCGATGGCGCGCACCAGCGGCTCGCGGGCAACGTGCGGCAGGTCGGGGCCCAGCATGACGGTGACATCGCGGGGGCGCCGGCCGCACCGGCGCAGAGTGTCCTCGAACAGCTGGAACACCTCCGGCGAAGCCGTCATGGCCTGCGCCGGGAGCGGGAGTACGAGAGGCAGCAGGGACTCGCGGGCGGTGGCGCTGCGGACCAGCCGGGCCAGCTGCTCGGCCACGGCGGCGGGATCGGCGGGCCACTCGGGCTGCGGCCGGCCGCCGGAGGGGGCGAGATCGGCGTCGACCGCCAGTACCGCGCCGGAGTCGAGGTCGACCACCGGGCGGAACACCACCTCGTGGCCGGCGGCGCCGTCGGCAGCATCGCTCCGGCTGCCACCCGGGCTCGATTGCACTTCGCTCAACGCCAGGGACTCGAGGGACACGGTGCAATCCTCGCCGAGCGCGGCGGCCGTGTCAGGGGGGTTGAAGGGGATTTGGGACAGACTTCCCCAACCGGACCTGCAGCGTTCACCTGCAATGATCGGAAAACGGGTCCCTGCGGTCTGCGGCGTATCCGCGGCCGGCGGCGGATTGCGGAGCCGGTGCCCCGCCCCGCCTGCAACGCCGCGGGCCTCCCAGCGGCCGCGCAGCGCTGTGTGGCCGCTGGGAAGCGGAATACTACAACGGGGCGGCGGATGGCCGCGCCCCGTACACACCCGCGTCCGCGCACCCGGGCAGGGCACGCGGACGCGTAGGCGAAGCAGTGAACGGCGGTTGTGTCCCGGCAGGGCCGATCGGCCCGAGCGGCGCCGATGGACCCTGCCGGTCGCGGATCAATCCACCGGCCAGGGCCAGGGCGCAGCGCCCCGCGCCGCAACCGCGCTTCGCGCATCGGGCGCGGGGCACACGCGAGTGCGCCGCTCGCTACGGGCGGACCCACCAAACACGCCCTAGATCGTTGATGGGAGTTGTTGTGTGTACCGGTCAGTGGTCGT
>NZ_BAAGYZ010000002.1:0-62660 GCF_054778995.1 Streptomonospora sediminis | reverse complement strand
TGATCTTCGGCGCCCTTCGCCATGCCCGCAGCCGGTTCGGGAAACTCCCATCAACGATCTAGTGTCGAGCCGATGACTGTGGAGGGGATGCGGATATGAGACCGGGAATGTGGGCGGCCGCCGGAGCGGCGGGTGCGGCTGTGGCACTGGGGCCCACGGTATGGAGCTACCTGGCCAGTTCCGGGCACCGGTCGCGGACCGGCCGGGTGCCCATTCGGCCGGTCGCGATCGTGCTCGGCGCCGCCGCCTGGCCCACGGGCCCCTCGCCGCTGCTGGCCGGGCGGCTGCAGGTCGCTGCGCGGCTGTTCCACGAGGGCACCGTCCGCGCGCTGCTCGTCTCGGGCGACAACCGGCCCGAGGCCAACCACGAGACCGACACCATGGTCGCCGCGCTCTCCGAAGACGGCGTCCCCGAGTCGTCGATCGTGGCCGATCCGCACGGCTACCGCACCTGGGACACCGCGGTGCGGGCGCGTGAGACTTACGGTGTCGACCGCGCCATCGTCGTCACCCAGGCGTTCCATCTGCCCCGCGCCGTCGCCCTGTGCCGGGTGGCAGGGGTCGACGCGTTCGGAGTCGGTGACGCGAGTCTCCGCCGCCGCCCGCAGTCCACCGTCCTCGGCTACCTGCGCGAGGTCGGCGCCAACAGCAAGGCGCTGGGCGACGCCGTACTGCAGCCGTCGCCCGCAGTGGTAGAACCGCCCCGCGGCGACCTGCGTGCGGCTCTTGCCTGATCAGCGGCGCGGCACCGGCCACCGGTGCCGCTGCCGGCGGCCCGGCCGCGGGCAACTGGGCGCGGCCGCCCCTGCCCGGCGGTGCGGTCCTGCGTACCCGGCTGCACCGGGCCCGCTCGTCCCCAGCAGGCAAGCCGGATTGGCGGCGCGGGTGCCAGCGCGGCGATAATACGGAATATGGACGCGACGACGGGTTCCGGACCCCTGCACGGAGTAGACGACATCGACTGGAGCGGCCTCGCTCCGCGGGGATCGGAGATCCCCGGACTGCTGCGCGACATCACCGGCGGCGAGAACGCCGAACGCGGCGTCGAGGAAGCGGTCTCGGCGCTGTTCGACCTCATCCGCTTCCCCGGACCGTCTTACACGGCCGCACCCAAGGTCGCCGACTTCCTTGTCTCCATCGCCTGCCACTCCGACACCCCGACCGAGTGGCGCTCGCGCCCGCTCAGCCTGCTGCTGGAACTGGTCGCCCCCTCCGCCACCGCCCTCGTTCCCGAACGCCCCGACCCCGCGCTGTGGCGCGACGAAGTCCACTGGGCCGCCGGCACCGACATCGACAAGGTCCGCGACCAGTACCGCACCTGGCTGCAGGAAGCCCCTGACGAACAGGGGTTCCGCAAGATGCGCGACCGCATCGACACCGCCGCCCGCGCCGACGGCGCAGCGCTGCTGCAGGCCGAACTCGACGTCCACGACACCGTGCTCGCCAGGGCCGCCGACCTGCTGCCCCTGCTCCACGGCAGCGACAACCGGCGCGGCATCGACCCGCCCGCCGAATGGGCCTGCTACATCCTCGCGTTCCTGCCCGGCGCCGCCGCCGACACCTACCCCGTCCTGCTGCAGCGGGTGGGCAACCCCGCCGACCTGGCCGCGGACTCGTCCGGCGACCTGCTCTCCGCTGAGATCTTCGCGCTCGGCATGCTCGCCCCGGCCGACGACCCCGCGGTAACGGTCGCCCTGGCCCACGAGATGGCATCGGGCCACCTCTACAACGCGTTCACCGCCGCCGTCGCCCTGGTGCAGATCCACGGCGAGAAAGCGCCGCAGGAGTGCTTCACCCGCATCGCCAACGGCCGCCGCGCCCGCCCCGGCTACCAAGGGCTCTTCGGCGACGCCTGGCCCCACTGCGGCGAAACCCCGCCCGAGGCACTCGGCTTCCTGGCGCTGGGCCGCGCCGGCGGGAGCGGCATCGGCGAGCGGATCGGGGTGCTGCCCGCGGCGCTGGCCGACTCCGAGGGCGCCGTTCGGGCCGCCGTGGTCGGCGCGGCGCTGGAAATGGTGCTGGGTCCGCGCACCGAGGCCCCCGACGAACTCGACCCCTCCGCCGACCTCGACCAGGACACCCTGAAAGTGCTGTGGAACCTGGCCGAACTCTCCGCTGACGACTGGGCCGACTCCGCGCTCGGCGCGACCGTCGGCGCCTGGGGGCTGCCCGAGGACCGCGACTCCTTCCGCGACTTCGCCGGGGTCGACACCGACGACGATGCCGATGGCGACCAGGAGGCCTCCGGCGCCGCGGCGCCGGGCGGGCCCGGTGGCGAAACCGCGCAGCCGCAGCCCGGCGGGCTCCTCGGCCGCCTCTTCGGCGGCGGCCGCTGACTCACCGTCGCCCGCCCCGCCCCGCGGGGGTACGGCCACGCACCGACCCGACCCGTTCGGTCCGCGCGGCGGGCCGAACGGGTCGGGTCGCGGCCGGCTCATGGGGCGGGCCGGGGGCTATCAGCCCTGCCCCGCCTCCAGCGCCTCGCGGATCCCCGTTTCCTCGGGGCCGGCGAACTGCGGCTCGGGCCGCAGCAGCGCCTCGAAAGTGCCCATGAACGACGCCGGGACCTCGCGCACATAGCCGTAGGCCGTCGCGAAGTTCCGGGCGTCGTAGCTGCTGTCGCCCACTCCCTGGGTGCCGATCCCGGCGCGCGAGCACAGTTTGACCGCGCGCGGCAGATGGAAATGCTGCGTGATGACCGAGGCCGACTCCACGCCGAACACGTGCCGCGCCCGCGCGCAGGTCTCCCACGTGCTGAACCCCGCGTAGTCGGCGACGATCCGGCCGCGCGGGACCCCTGCGTCGACCAGGTAGGCGCGCATGGCATCGGGCTCGTTGTAGCCGACCCTGCTGTTGTCGCCGCTGACCAGCACCGCCTCGGCCCTGCCGGTACGGAAGAGCTCGGCGGCGATGTCCAGCCGCCGGGCCAGCATGACGGTCGGCCGCCCGTCGTCCTCCAGCCCGGCCCCGAGCACGATCGCCACCGGTCTGTCCTCAGCCGCCCCGGGCGACACCCGCTGGTCCAGGGTTGACAGGTTCAGCCAGGCGAAGGGCACCAGGGCGGCCAGCGGCGCGAGCACGCAGAGCGCGGCCCACGTGCGCACGCCCGGCCGCTTCCATCGGCGCGGCAGGAGCGGCCGTTTCGCAGCCGCCGGAACCCGCGGCGTTCCGGCGGCATCCTCCGGCGCGTCCGCTGCTCCGGCCGACTCGCCCGACTCGGCGGATCCGGCCGGCCCCGGCGCCGGCTCCGCCTCCGGCAGGCCCCCCAGCATGGCCCGCAGCCGCCTTCTCGCTCCGCGCGATGGCAAATTGTTCACATGTGGACCGACGATCCGCGAACGGCCCTGGTTCCGGGGCGCCGAACGTTGCGGGCGCGCGAGTAAAGTCGCCCTCCATGGACGGTTTTCCTGAACGGTTGCGCGCCATCGCGGACCTCGACGTCGCCGGGGCGCGCGACGAGGGCGGCCGCCACGAGTACGACGGTGTGGTCGGTGACCTCTCCCGCGAAGGCGTCGCAGCCGGTCTGGCCCGGCTGGGCGCGGGCGAGACCTTCGCCGACGCGCACGACGAGGCCCACGCGCGCGCCGCCGAAGAGGCGCTGCGGGTCGAGCTCGGCGAGCTGGAGCTGCATCGGTCCAACCCGATGCGCCACATCCGCGAGCTCGACGTGTCCGGCTACGAGCGCGAGTACGCGCCCGAGCCCGAACGCCGGGCCGCCCGCGACCGCCACCTCGCCCGGTGGCCCGACGCCGCCGACCGCGCGATCGCCGCCCTCGACCGGGTCGGCTCCCCGGCGGCGACCGCGGCCCTGGGTGCCGCGCGCGGCCTTGCCGCGGGGGTGCCCGACAGCGGCGTGGCCGCCGACGTGCGCGACGCCGCCCTCTCCGCGCACCGCCGCCTGGTCACCCATCTGGAACGCGCCCAGCGCGAGGGGTCCCGCAACGCGGCGCTGGGCGGCGGCGCCCTCGCCCGGCTGATGGGGGCGGGGGAGGCCCTCACGGTCGACCTGGAGGAGCTGGCCCGGCGCGCCGACACCGAGCGCGAACGGCTGATGGCCCGCCTGGCGGAGTCGGCCGCCCGCATCGACCCCGCCCGCGAGCCGATGGAGGTGGCGCGCGCCCTGGCCGCCGACCGCCCCGAAATCGGTGACGTGGTCGCCCGGGCGCGCACCTGGACCGCGCTGGCCCAGGACTTCACCCGCGAACGCGACCTCGCGCCGTACCACGACGGCACGTGCACGGTGCGGCTGTCGCCGCCTTCGCAGCGCTGGGTGGTTGCGGCCCTGAGCCTGTCGGGCCCCGCCGAGCCCGACGGCCCAGCGAACTTTTTCGTGACCCCGCCCGACCCGCAGTGGTCGGCCGAGGCGACAGCGGAATGGCTGGAGCTGTTCAGTCCGGCGGGTCTGGCCGCGATCAGCGTGCACGAGGTCGCCCCCGGCCACTTTTCCCACAACCGCGCCCTGCGCCGGGCGCCCGGCGAGGTGCGGCGGTCGGTGTTCTCGCAGTCGTTCGTCGAGGGTTGGGCGCACTACGCCGAGGAGATGTGCCTTGACGAGGGCTTCGGCGCGTTCGCCGAAGACGCGCTGGGCCCGTCCGTGTTCACCGCGGCCCACTACGAGGTCGGCGTGTGGTCGGAGGCGCTGGTGCGGGTCACCCGGCTGGCCGCGGCGATCGGGGTGCACACCGGGCGGCTGACGGTGGAGCAGGCCGCGCACCGTTTCGCCGCCGACACCCCGCACACGGGCCAGGCGGCGCTGAGCGAAGCGCAACGGGCCGCGATCGACCCCACATACGGCAGGTACACCTGGGGCAAGCTGGCCATCCTGGACCTGCGCGAGCAGGCCCGCCGCACCTGGGGGGACTCGTTCAGCCTGCAGCGTTTCCACGCGGCGCTGCTGGAGCTGGGCGCCCCGCCGCTCGGCCTGATCGGGACGGCGCTGGAGCGCGGCTGAGCCGGCCCGCGGCCTGCGCGCGCCATCTGCCGCGGTTTCAGCGGCCGGCCGGGCCCGCACACACTGCCCGACCAGGGCTCAGGAGTCGGCGTCGGCTCCTGGCTCCGTCCCGTCGTCCGGTCCGGCGGATGCGCCCGCTGTTCCCGGTGCCCGCGGCCCCGGGCGCCGGCCGGTTTCGCCCACGCGCAGTCCGCGCACGGCGTCGTAGGTGGTGGCCAGGGCGTTGCGGCTGTCGGTATAGCGGGACTGGGCGAGTCCCACGAACAGGCAGTCGATCACCGTCAGCTGGGCGAGCCGGCTGGCCGTGGCACCTGAGCGGAACGTGGTCTCGCGGGCGGAGGTGGTCAGGACGTGGTCGGCGGCCTCGCTGATGGGGGAACGCGGGAAGTTGGTGATGGCGACGGTGGTGGCGCCCCTGCGGCGGGCCTCGGTGAGCGCGTTGATGGTGTCGATGGTCGAGCCGGTGTGGGACACGGCCAGGGCGACGTCGTCTCGGCCCAGCAGCGCGGCGCTGGTGAGCATCACGTGGGTGTCGGACCAGGCAAAGGACGTGATGCCGATGCGGTGCAGCTTCTGCTGGAGGTCGGCGGCCACGAAACCGCTGGCGCCCACGCCGTAGATGTCGACCCGCCGCGCCACCGCCATGCGCTCGACGACCGCCTGCAGGACGTCGGTGTCGAGCTGGGCGGCGGTGTCCTCGACCGCGCGGGAGTCGGTGTGGGCGATTTTCTCGACGACGGTGACCAGGGTGTCGTCAGGACTGATATCGCTGACCACCTCGCGGGTGCTGATGCCTGCGCCGCGCGCCTGCCCCGCCTCGGTGGCCAGTGCGAGGCGCAGTTCGCGGTAACCGGTGAAGTCGATGGTGCGGCAGAACCGGATGACGGTGGCCTCGGAGGTATCGCAGTCCTTGGCGAGTTGGGTGATGGAGCAGGCCGCTGCGCGCTCGGGGTCGTCGACGATGCGTTGGGCCACCCGCTGTTCGGACGGTGCGAGCGAGGGCAGCAGCGAGCGGATCCGCAGGACCGTGGTCGGCGCCGGAGAGTCGTCGCGTCCGGGCGGGCCCGCTGCGGCATCGCCGCCCTGCGCCGCCCCGCCGTTGCCGGCGGCTGACGGTTTCACCGTTTTCGCCATGTCTGAAAGTTTCTTTCCGTCGGTATCTGCAAGTCAATGCGTGGGTCGGGAGAAATGCCCGGCTTTTGGGAGTGCCGCAGCGCGGCGCCGCTGGTGGACCGGGTGCCGGTGCCGTGCTCGCGGGCCTGCGGGGTGGGCCGGATCCGCTGCCCAGGATCGCTTACGGCGGTAGTGCTGGGCAGCGCCGGCCTTGCGCCTGTGGACGGGCGCCGCAGTGGCGCTGCGGCGCTGCACGGACCGCGCAGGCGTGGAAAAAGGGACACGGGCCGGAACGCGGCTGCTGGGAATCCGGTCCCTGCCGGCCGGACATGGCCGGGCCCGCGGCCGGATCGGCGCACGGAGTGGTTCCGGGCGCCGCCGGGGCGGGGCGTGCCTGGCGAGAGTGAACCCTCCCCGGTCGTCCCGCCAGGCACGTGCGGCTCCGCAAAGAGCCGCGTTCCCCCACGAGCCGGCCGTCCTCCGGCCCCTGGGAGCCGAGACGCCCCCCAACGGTCCCGGCCCGCATCGAAGGCGAGCACCGGCCGCGGGGAAGTACCAGCCGGAACCGCCTGGTGAACAGCCTGGCCCTACAGGCTTACATCCTGCTGGCGATTCACTTTCACGCGTGGCTTGTGCGCTTACAGCCGATTTCGGCGGTATTAGCGGGGAGCGGACTCAGCGGTACCCGGTGCGTCCGGTGGGCCGCTGCCCTGCTGCGGGAGCCGTCGGCCGGCCCCGCCGCCTTGGGCGGACCGCGCCCTACCGCAGCCGCGGTGTCCGATTCCGGCCGCCGGCGATGGCGCATACCCGCCGGCCGATACGCGCATTAGGCTCGTGGCATGGCCGAGCAAGTCGTCGTCGGCGTCGACGCCGGAGGCACCTCCACCCGTTGTGCCGCGGTGTCGCTGAGCGGCCGGATGCTGGGTTACGGGCGGGCCGCCGGGGCCAACCAGCTCTCCAGCCCCGACCCGGCGGCGGCGCTTGAGCAGGCGCTGCGCGAGGCACTGGCGGGCTGCGGGGAAACCGAGGTCGTGCAGGCGGTGTTCGGCTTGGCGGGCGCGTCCGCGGCCGGGCACGCGCGGGCCGCCGCGGCCGCTGACAGCGCTTGGAGCCGCCTGGCCCTGCCGGGTGGCCCGCAGGTCACCGACGACATCGCCGTCGCCTTTGCCGCGGGCAGTTCCGCCGACACGGGCGCGGTGCTCATCGCGGGCACGGGGTCGGTCGCGGCCCGGGTCGGCAACGGCGCGGTGCAGCGCCGGTGCGGCGGCCACGGCTGGCTGCTGGACGACGAGGGTTCCGCGGTGTGGCTGGGCCTGGCGGGGCTGCGGGCCGCGCTGGCCGCCATCGACGGTCGAACCGGCCCCACCGTGCTGTGCGAGCGCCTGGCCGCCCTGCTGGAGGTTCCGGCCCGCGACGCGGCGGCGCTGGTGCGCGCGGCCCACTCCCGCGCTCCGGCCGAGCTGGGCGAGCTGGCGCCGGGGGTCACCGGTGCGGCGGCCGACGGCGACCCGGCGGCGGCGCGCATCGTCGCCGAAGCGGCCCGGTTGCTGCTAAGCGCCCTGGCCACCGCGGCACCCGACCCCGGCGGAGCCGAGCCCGTGGTGCTGGCGGGCGCCGTGCTGGCGGACGGCCCGGTTGCCGAAGCGGTGGTATCGGGACTCCGCGAGCGCTCCGGCGCGGAGCCGGCCAGGGCGGTGGACGGGGCGCTGGGCGCAGCGGGACTCGCACTGCGTAGGGCGGGGGCGCCGCGGCAGGCGCACGCCGCGCTGCTGCGAACCGCCGCCGGCGCCGGCGGCGGTGCGGCGCGATAGCCGGAGCCGGGGCATTGCAGCCTTACCCGCCCTACCGGCGGTGCGGCGTGCCCGCCGCTTGCCCGCGCGGCCTGAGCAGGACGAACGCTCCCGAGTAACGGGACTCGGCCGCGGTAGCGCCCGGTTCCCCGCACTGCGCTGTGCCGACGGGCGGCACCCGGGTTTCCCGAGTGACGAACAGCAAAAACCGCCGAATCACCCCAAAGGGGGGATTTCTTCGGCGGAGGGGAGCCATCAAGGGCTGCGAGTCGCTAGTGTCGTCTGCATGGCCAACAACACCAATAATCCGAATCCAGAGCAGGGCGACCCGGCGGGGTCGACCATGATGTTCCACCGGTTCGTGTCGGAGAACAAGGAGTCCGACGCGGCTCCCAAGCGCCCGGTTACGCCTTACATTCTCGCGGGTGTGGGGGCGGTCCTGGCCATCGCCATCATCATCACCGTGGTCGTCATGTGGTCCTGACCGTGAGTGCCGGGGGACACGGGCCGGCGGCCCTCACCCGCCGCGGATGGCGGAGTGGGGGCCGCGCGGCTGTGCGCGGCACAATCGGTTCGCGAGTGTTCTCGGGGGCTGCTATCGTTTAACGCGTCGCAAGCCCGGGCCGGGCAAACCGCCCACCGGGCTGGCCGACACGCGGCATTAGCTCAAGAGGCAGAGCAACTGACTCTTAATCAGTGGGTTCGGGGTTCGAGTCCCTGATGCCGCACTCGATCCACGCATCGGCAGAGGCCGATCGCAATCCGGTCGCACGTGCAGTGCACCCCGGTTCGCGGTCGGCCTTTTGCATGCGCCCGCACCGGCCCGCCGACCGCACACCCGCCTCCTGCCCGGCGCCCTGCGCAGCCGCCGAACCGGCACCTGCCGCGCCGATGCGCCAGGCGCGCCGGATACGTTCGTTCCCTTGGCCCCGGCCCTCTCGGCCCGCCCCCTGGAGGAGAACGATGCACATGCCCGACCGGACGGCCCCCGCAACACCCGACCCCCTGCGGGTGGCCGTTGTCGGCACCGGCAGTGTCGCCCGGCTCCACGCCGAGGCGCTGCAGTCGATGCCGGAGGCAGCGTCGCTGGTCGCCGCCGCCGATGTGAACCCCGACAACCTCGCACTGTTCACCGACAGCTACGGGATACCCCGGCGTTTCGGCGACATGGACCGGATGCTGCGCGAGGTCCGGCCCGACCTGGTGCACCTGTGCACACCCCCGGGCATGCACCACGGTCAGGTGACCGCCTGCCTGGGCGCGGGTGCAAGCGTGCTGGTGGAGAAACCCCCGGCGCTCAGCCTGGCCGAGCTGGTGCAGATGGCCGCGGCCGAGGGCCCGCAGGGGCCGTGGTGCGCGACCCTCTTTCAGCACCGCTTCGGCTCGGGTGCGCGGCGCGTGCGGGCGCTGGTGGAGTCCGGCGAGCTGGGGCGGCCGCTGGTTGCCGTCTGCCACACCCACTGGTTCCGCGACCAGGCCTACTACGACATCCCCTGGCGCGGCCGCTGGGACACCGAAGGCGGCGGCCCGACCATGGGCCACGGCATCCACCAGATGGACCTGCTGCTGTCGCTGCTGGGCGACTGGACCGAGGTCTCGGCCACCGCGCGGCGCCAGGCCAGGGCCGTGGAAACCGAGGACGTCTCGGTCGGGCACGTCAGCTTTGCCAACGGTGCGGTGGCCGGGATCGTCAACAGCGTGCTCTCGCCGCGCGAGGAGAGCTACATCCGCATCGACTTCGAGCGGGCCACCGTCGAACTGCGCCACCTCTACGGGTACGGCGACGGCGACTGGACGCTCACCCCGGCGCCCGGTTTCGAGGAGCAGGTCCAAGCCGCCTGGGAAGCCGGCGAGTCGGGTGTCAGCAGCGGCCATGCAGCCCAGATCGCCCATGTGCTCGCCGCGCTGCGGGCCAAGGAGGCGCCGCCGGTGACATCGGCGGATGCGCTGCGGACCCTGCGCCTGGTGGCCGGGATCTACGCGTCGGCCGCCGAGCACCGCACGGTCGGCGTCGGCGAGCTGCGCCGGGGAACACGGTTCTACGAACGCATGCACGCGGGCGGCTCGCCATGGTAAGCGCTATCCATGCCAGCGGCCGGCAACCCGCTGCAGCCCTGGCACCGTCCGTTGTACGGCCCGCAGCACACCCCATGGAGGCGCGATGACCGCCGAGCACGCCGAGTACCCCCGTCCCGCCGCCGGCACCGCAACCGCAGCCCGGCAGGCACCCGCACCCGGCGCCGAACCGCCCGCCCGCGGCCTGGGTCTGGTCCACGAACACGGCCGCTGCCTGCAGGTGACCTACGGCGGCGCGCACCTGGTGCGCTACGTCCACCACCCCGCAGACGACCAATTGGAGTCGCCGCGCCCCTACTTCCACCCCATCCGCACCCTCGGCGGCGACACGGTCAGCCTGTACCGGCCGCACGACCACGTCTGGCACAAGGGCATCGCCTGGTCGCTGCCCCACGTCGGCCCCGCCAACTTCTGGGGCGGACCCACCTACATACGCGACCGCGGATACCGGCAGCTCGCCAACGACGGCGCGATGCAGCACCGCGGGTTCGACCTGGTCAGCGCCGCAGGCGGCGAGGTCGCGGTCAGCGAGCGGCTGGAGTGGGTCACCGAGCAGGGCGAGACCTGGTTCACCGAGCGGCGCGGCTTCCGCATCTCGGCCGACCCCGCCCGATCGGCGTGGACCCTGGTCTTCGAAACCGAGTTCACCAACCTCACCGCATCCGCGATCGCCATCGGCAGCCCCACTACCGCAGGCCGCGACAACGCCGGATACGGCGGGCTGTTCTGGCGCGGGCCCCGCTCCTTCAGCGGCGGGCGGGTGTACACCCCCGACCGCGAGGGCGGCGACGACATGATGGGCCTGCGCGCGCCGTGGCTGGCCTTCGCCGGCCGCCACGACGACCGCGGCGGCGCCTCGACCCTGGTGTTCGCGGACGCGCCGGACAACCCCGGCCACCCGGTCGCGTGGTTCGTGCGCAGCAGCACCTTCGCGGCGGTGTGCCCGGCCCCGTTCTTCAGCGAGGAGGTCGAGGCCGCCCCCGGCACCCCGCTGGCCTACCGCTACGCCGTGGTCATCGCCGACGGCGACCGCGGGCGGTCGGGCAGCGCGGAACTCGCCGAAACGGGCCTGGCCGAGCTCGGCCGCCCGCGGATCGGCACCGCCGCAGCGGCCCCGGGCGCACCCGCCCGCACGTCGGCGGGCGGCCCCCGCCAGGCGGCCGCCCCGTGAGCGCCGCCGGCGGGCCCGGCGCCGCGGTCCCGGGCTTTCCCGGCGGCACCGCGGTCTCCCACCTGCGCGTCTACGACTGGCCCACCGCCGACGGCCTCGCCGGGGGGTCCCCGCACCTGCACACCGCATCGGCCGAGGGGTACGTGGTGGTGCGCGGCGAAGGCACGCTGGAGACCCTCAGCAGCGGCGGCCACTCCCGGACCCCGCTGTCGCCGGGGACCCTGCTGTGGTTCACCCCGGGCACCGTGCACCGGCTGGTCAACGGCAGCGGCGACCTGGAACTGCTGGTCGTCATGCAGAACGCGGGCCTGCCCGAGGCCGGCGACGCCGTGCTGACCTACCCGCCCGACGTGCTCGCCGACGCCGGCGCCTACGCCCGCGCCACGGCCATCCCCGCCCAGGCCGGTTTCCCCGACGCGGCCGCGGCGCAGGCGGCGATGGCCGCGGCCGCCCGGCAGCGCCGCGACCTGGCCATCGAGGGGTACCTGCGGCTGCGCGAGCGTGTGCAGCAGCAGGGCCCCGGCGCGCTGGCGGAACTGTACGAGGCGGCGGTGCGCCTGGTCCGCGACAAGGCGGCCGGCTGGCACCACCACTGGGAGCGGGGCCCGCACGGCCAGGCCGAGGCCACCCGCGGCCACATATCCGGCCTCGCCGCGGGCGACGGCGCCCACCTGCGCGAATCCGCCGTCTACACCGCCGAATCCCCGCCCGGCCCGCGCCGCACCGGCATGTGCGGCCTGCTGCAGGTCTGGGATCTGGACGGCGCCCACCCCGTCGACTGAGCCGGTCCGCCGCGGTGGAAAAGCGGCACCGGGGCGGCGGCGGAGGGTGCGCACGTATCCGCTGTGCGGGGCGGCGCCGACCGCGCCGTCCGGCTCCACTCCGGTGCCGGTAGTCGACTTCCTGTTACCAAACGCGGGCCGAGACGCTAGGGTTGCCACCGACCGAGGGATTCCGCACGAAGCCGCGCCCCGCACAAGCTGGGTGAGCCGTGCCGGGCGGCCCCGCCGCCGGCGCCGCTCCGGGCGCGATCGGCCGGTCCCCGCTCCGCCCTCGGAACCCGAGGAGGCAGCCGATGTGAGCACCGACGTTGCCCGCCCCGACCACACCGCCGCTGCGGCTCGACGACCCCGGCGGTACTACAGACCCTGAACAAAGCGGCGGGCCGCCTCATGATCGTGTCACGCCCCGGTGATCATGAGACGGCCGCCACGTCTGGGCACCTCTGTCCTCCCGGCCGGGCGCCTGCCCGGCCGCCGTCCTCGGAGGAGCGTCGGCCTCCCCTCCCGAAAAAGCCCGCCGCTCGGTGCCTCTGCCGTACCCCCGGCACCTGCGGGCAGCGAGACCGCCGTCGGGCCGGAAGCCGTCGTGTGCAGAGTTCCAGTCTCTGCGCCGACACCTCCGATCATGGCGGCGGCCGGCTGGAACCGGGTTGGAACACGGTTGGGGTGCCGATCGACGGCTGCTGCGCGGCACCGAGCCGCCGCGCAGTGCAGCGGGGCGTGTAGCGACCACCCGTATCCGGGCGGCGCGGGCCCTGCGGCGGTCCTGCCGCCCGCCAACTCACGGAGTTGACATGGACTTCCAAGTCCTCGGCCCGCTGCAGGTGAGCGGTCGCGACGGCCACCTCCGGCTGTCACCGAAACTCACCGCCCTGCTCGCCGCTCTGCTGAGCAGGCCCGGCGTGGTGGTGGCCGAGGAACGGCTGATCGACGCCCTGTGGGGTGAGAACCCGCCGCGTTCGGCCACCAAGAGCCTGCAGGTCTACGTTCACCACCTGCGCCAGGCGCTGGGCGAAGGCGCCCCCATCGAGCGCGGCGCCTTCGGCTACCGGCTGGCCGTGGACCGGGACCACGTCGACGCGCTGCGCTTCGAGGACCTCGCCGAGCAGGGCGAGCGCGCGCTGCAGAACGGCGAGGCGCACCAGGCCGGCCGGCTGCTGGGCGAAGCACTGGGGCTGTGGAGGGGCTCGGCATTCGCCGGGCAGGAGACCCTCGCGCTCGTGCGCGAGGAGGCCGCCCGGTTGAACGAGTGCCGCCAGCGCATCGCCGAGGCGTGGTTCGACACCGAGCTGGGCCTGGGCCGCCACAGCGCCGTCGTGGCCGACCTCAGCGGCCTGGTGGCCCAGTACCCCTTCCGCGAGCGGCTGCGCGCCCAGCTGATGATCGCCTACTACCGCATGGGGCGCACCACCGAGGCGCTGGAGGTCTTCCGCGAGGGGCGCGACCTGCTGGTGGAGGAGTTGGGGTTGGAGCCCGGCCGGGAACTCGCGGCCCTGGAGCAGGCGATCCTGCGCAACGACCCCGCACTGGACGTGCCCGCAGGTGCGGGGGATGCGGGTTTCACCGCCGCGCCGGGCACGCGCTGGGTGCCGGAACCGCGGGCGAACGGCGCAAGGCCCCTGCCGGACGGGCCGCATGAGCCGGGCGGCCCGGCGCACCGGTCGGACGCGGGCGCGCACCCGCCGGTGCCGGGCGGGGCGGCCGAGCACGGATCCGAGCAGGAGCCGGGTTCGGCGCCGCCCGAACCGGACGGTGCCGCGGGTACGGACCGGCCGGGCGCGGACGGCGCGCATGGGGCGGCACACCGGGCGGCCGAGGCAGCCGAGCCCGGCGCTGCCGCGGCATCCGGCACCGGATCGGGAACCGATCAGGGAGCCGCGCCGACCGCCGCACACACCGGTACGGCAGGCGCCGCCGGCGCCCGGCCCGAAGGCACCGGGCGCCCCGTACCCGCCCAGCTCCCGCCCGACATCGCCGACTTCACCGGCCGCCACGAGCAGGTCGTCGAACTGCGCAACCGGGTCGGCGCTCACCCCGAGGACGGCGTCGGGCGCCGGCCCGTCGTCGTTTCGGCGGTGGCCGGGATGGGCGGGGTCGGCAAGACCTCGCTGGCGCTGCGCGTCGCCCACGCCAGCGTGGCGGACTTTCCCGACGGCCAGCTCTATGCCAACCTGCGCGGCGCACAGAAGGCTCCGGCCGACCCCGCCCAGGTGCTCGCCGGGTTCCTGCACGCCGTCGGCGTCGAGGGCTCCGCGCTGCCGGAACCGCTGGAGGACCGGTCGGCGCTGTTCCGCAGTCTGCTGGCCGGCCGCCGCATGCTGGTCGTGCTGGACGACGCCGGCTGCGAGCGGCAGATCCGCCCGCTCATCCCCGGCGCCCCGGGGTGCGCGGTGCTGGTGACCAGCCGGGTCCGGCTGACCGGGCTGGAAAGCGCCCACCTCGTCGACCTGGACGTCTTCGAGCCGGGCCAAGCCGTCGAGCTGCTGTCGCGCATCGTCGGCGAGCAGCGGGTCGCCGCCGAACCCGAGGCCGCCGCCGACATCGCCCGGTTGTGCGGCCACGCCCCGCTGGCGGTGCGCATCGCAGGAGCCCGGCTGAACGGACGCCGGCAGTGGCCGCTATCGCGCCTGGTGCGGTTGCTGGGCGATGAGCAGCGGCGCCTGGACGAGTTGGCGACCGGCGACCTCGCGGTGCGTGCCAGTTTCGCCCTCAGCTACGCGGGCCTGTCCGATTCCACGCGCCGGGTCTTCCGGCTGCTGGGTTTGCTGCAGGCCGGGGACGTGGCCGCCTGGACGGCTGCGGCGCTGGCCGACTTCGGGCTGGACGCCGCCGAGGACGCGGTCGAGGATCTGGTCGACGCGCAACTGCTGTCGGTCGTGGGCACCGACGGCACCGGGAACCTGCGCTACCGCATGCACGACCTGGTGTGCCTCTATGCGCGCGAGCGCTGCGAGCAGGAGGACCCGGCCGAAGAGCGCGAGGCGGCGCTGCGGCGGGTGCTGGGCGCGTGGCTGTGGCTGGCCGAGCAGGCCACCGAGTACATCCCCGGACCCTGCTACGCAACGATGCACGGTTCCGCGCCGCGCTGGCCGCTGCCGATCGCCGAGGCCACGCGGTTGCTCGGCGAGCCCATGGCCTGGTTCGACGCCGAGGCGGCGGCGATGGCCGCAGCGGTGCAGCAGGCGTGCGCGCTGGGCTGGCACGAGACGGCCTGGGACCTCGCCGGCTGCCTGGAGAAGTACTTCGACGTGCGCGGGCGCTACGACGACTGGCGCCGCAGCCACGAGGCCGCCATCGCCGCCTGCCAGGCGGCGGGTGACGTCCGCGGCGAGGCGGTACTGCGGCGCGGGCTGGCCGACCTGGTCACCTGGACCCAGCAGAGCGGCGACAACGCGATGGGCACGATGATGGACCACGCCCAGCGGGTGTGGGACCTGTTCCACGAGCTGGGGGACCGCCGCGGGATGTCGGACGCGCTGGTGATGCGCACCTGGGCGCAGGTGTCCCAGGGGGCGGTGCAGCAGGGGGCGCAGACCGCCGAAGCAGCGCTGGACCTGGCCGAACGCGAGGACTACACCGGCGGCCGGGCGCGCGCCTACCAGGTGATGGCGGTCGCAGCGCACGGCATGGACCGGCCCGACCAGGCCGTCTCGCACCTGACCCGGGCCCTTGAGCTGGCGCGGTTGCTGGGCAACTCGCGTTTCGAGGCCACCGCGATGCAGTTCCTCGGCGCCGCCCAGTGCCAGGCGGGCGACGTCGACGAAGGGCGCGCCAACCTCGACCGCTCGCTGGCGATGACCCGGGCGCTGGGCGACCGCTACGCCGAGGCGTTCTCGCTGCTGTACCTGGTGCGGTTGTACTTGGCGACCGGCGATCCGCGGGCGCTGCCCACCGCCGCCGAGACCGCCGAGCTGAGCCGCAGCCACAACATGAACCACCACCTGGCCGACGCGCTGGGGCTGATGGGCCAGGCGCTGCTGCAGACCGGCCGGATCGAGGAGGCCGTGCCGGCGCTGGAGGAGTCCGTACAGGTCTGGCGCACTCGCGGCTGGCCGGCGTTCCTCGCCGACGGGCTGCGGACCCTGGCGCGGGCCTACACCGCACAGGGCGACACAGCGGCCGCCCGCAGGGCCGAGAAGGAGGCCGACGCGATCAGCGCCGCGTCACCCGACGCGGCCCCGGCCGAGTAGGCCGACGGCCGCCCGGCCAAGCGGCAGCGCCCGCAGCGGGCCCGGCCCGGGGCAGGCACCCGGTCCGGGCCGGGGCGGCCGGGCCCGCCGGTATGTGACCCATATGACCCGCTCCTGCACTCCGCCGGGCGCGGGAGCCGGGGAAACATCCGGTAAACTGGGTGGTGAAGAGGGGCCGGTAACGGGCCGAACAAGTACCGAGCCGTCCCTGGGCGCACCGCCGGTCCCCACAAAGGATCCCGTCGATCCGCCCATTGCCCCTCTGCATTTCCGCGCCATTAGCTCAAGTGGCAGAGCAACTGACTCTTAATCAGTGGGTTCCAGGTTCGAGTCCTGGATGGCGCACCCTATTTCCGCAGGTTGACGGATATCCCACCCGCGGTCCGGGCACGCCGCAGCCAGGTGGCCGCCTGCCCTGATCCGCCGGGGTCCGCCCGAGTCCGCCCTGCCGGCCACCGCATTCGCACGTCCGGGCGCCCGGCGCTGCTGCAGCCGACTACCGCGCCGGTTCTCGCCCACCGAAGAACCGGCCCCGTGCGGACACGGCACCCTTGCCATCGGACCGCCCGCGGATTCCCCGGGGCGAGTGCGCGTCGAGGAGAGCGCCGACACCGCCGCGTCAGGCGGGCGGTGCTGCGCCCGCCGTTCGCGCGGCAAACGGGCCGCCTTGACCGACCGACTGCGAATCACGGCCGGTCAGCCCGCGGGTTAACCGTCGACCTGGATATCGAAGTTGACGTTCGAGCCGTCGACCTCAGTGGTGGTGACCGTCACACCGAGGGTTTCGCCTCCCGCGGTGAGTTCGCAGCGGATCGATGCGCCGACCTCACCGGGAAGGTCCTCCGGGCAGGTCACGTCGTCCGGAGTCTGCCCGACCTGGGCTTCCAACTGCTTGGCGGCCTCCTCGGCCACCGTTTCCCTGTCCACACTGGTGCCGCCGCCTGCGCTGAAATTGAAGCTGCAGCCTGCGGATAGCAGCAGCGCCAGTACCCCTGCACCCGCAATGGTCCACTGCCGTGCTCGGGCTCCGTGCATTGTCGCCTCCTATGCGGTGGTCATCGGCTTGCCACGGAGTGAGACCCGCGGAAGGTCCGAACGGTTCCATCGCAATTGTCCGGTTCACTCGGCCCGGTCGGCAGCACCGCTACAGCGGGGTGCGCGGCGGCGCCGCGATCGTGTACCCGGACGGTGCCGTCCGGGCCGCCGTGTCACCCCCCGGCGCCTGCCGGGCCGTCGCCGTCCTGTGCGCTCAGGCGCTGGGTCTCGGCGTGCAGGATCGCGACCGAGTTCGTCACGAAGTCGTTGATCGCGGCGATCTCGGCGTCGTCGTACTTGGCGACCAGTTCTGCCATCGCCGCCGAGAGGCCGGTGAAAGCGCCGGCGAAGTCGGGCCGCGCTTCGGTATCCACGGAGATGAGGACGCGCCTGCGGTCCGCGGGGTCGGGGGTGCGCTGCACATAGCCGCGGCGGCGCAGCCGGTCCACGAGGCCGGTCACGGCGCCGGGGGTCAGCCCCGTCGACTCGGCCAGCGCTCCGGCGGTGAGCGGGCCTGCGCGCTCGATCAGCCCGAGTGTGCGGTGGTCCAGCGCGCTCAGCCCCAGGCGGCGGCCGACGGCCTCGTGGAACAGCACGACTGCGGTGCTCAACCGCCATCCCAGGTCGGCGCCTTGTTGTGCCCGGTCGGATTCTGTGTCACTCACGCCCCGATTGTCCCCCGTTCTCCTACGCGGCCGCCTTGGCACTTGCTTTAGCTTACTAAATATTTTACTTTATTGAACTAAATAGCCGGATCGGTGCGCTCCGACATCGGGAGATCTCATGACCGACAGCACGACAACGACCGCGCCGCCCGTACCCGCCAGCGGAATCCGACTCGGCCTGCAGGTCCCGCGCTGGGCGCTGGCCTGCTACATCCGGCACTTCGCCCTGGTGGCGGGCATCTCGCTGATCCCCGCTGCCGAGCGGTTCGCCGTCGCGCTGTGGGGCGCGGCGTTCTCCGCTCCCGCCCACATCGCCTTGGAGGTCCTTGCCGAGGGCGCGCGGGTGGTGCTCGTCGTCCTGGTCGTCCGGCTCGCCATCGTGCTCGACGCGGACGTGCGGCGGTGGAACCACCTGGGCGCCGGCCGCCGGTTCAAGGCGTTCCTCAACCGCAGGTGGCCGAGCCTGCTGGTGCAGGCGGCGCTGCTGCTGGGGCTCACCGCGGTCTTCAACGTCATCCCCGAGCAGATCGTGCCGCTGTGGCTGCCCGACTCCGCTGAGGACGTTTATTGGGCAGTGCTGCTGGCGGTCAAGAACCTGACCGTTATCGCGTTCACGATGATCTGGGTGGTGGCCGCGGTCCGCCAGGCGCTCATCGAGGGCGGCCGCCTCCTCGGAGCCGAGGTCTGAACCGGCCGCAGCCGGCCGGCCGCCGGATCAGCCGCGCACCAGCCCCGCCTGGTAGGCGACGATCGCCGCCTGGACGCGGTTGGCGGCGTCCAGGCGGGCCAGGACCGAGCTGACATGGGTCTTGACGGTGTCGTCGGCCAGATGCAGGCGGCGGGCGATTCCGGAGTTGGGCAGGCCCTCGCCGATCAGCGCCAACACCTCGCGCTCCCGCGGGCTCAGCGCCGCCACGCGCCGCTCCGCCGCAGCAGCGGGGTCCGGCGCGGACTCCGGCTCCTGGCGGAACCGGGTGGCCAGCCGCCGGGCCAGCTTCGGCGGCAGGCACGCGCCGCCCGCCGCCACCGTGTTGACCCCGGCGATGAGCTCGCGCGGATCGCCCGCCTTGAGCAGGAAGCCGCTGGCGCCCTCGTCCAGCGCGCGCACCACGTACTCGTCCTTGCCGAAGGTCGTCAGCATGGCCACGGCGGTGCCGGGCGAGACGCGCCGCAGCTCGGCGATCGAATCCAGACCGCCGCCACCGGGCATCCGGATGTCCACGAGCGCGACATCGGGCCGGGTCTGGGCGGCCATCGCAACCAGTTCCGAGCCCGAACCCGCCTCGCCCACGACCTTGATACCGGGATCGGCCGACAGGATCGTACGCACACCGGTGCGGATCAGTGCCTCGTCGTCGGCCAGCCCCACCCTGATCACGATCACCCTCCCGTCCCGTGTCCGGTGCTGCGCCCCCCGGGCGCCGCCTCGGCGGCGGTCTGGCAGCGCAGGCCGTCCGCTGTGATTCGCCGTGCCTGGTTGTACGCGCACTTGGCCACCACGCGGCCATCGCGGTAGCAGACCCGGTAGGTGAACGCGGGCGACCACGCCGGTCCGAGCCGGGAGCGGTAGAAGGAGCATGCCGGCGGCGGGCCGCCGCCACCTGCGCCGCGCAGCGCATCGGGGACGAACACGTTACCCGGCAGCGATCCCTCGGGCAGCACCGCCTCCGCCTGCGCGCGCGGCTGGCCCACCTGGATCCGCGCGTACTCCGCGGAGCCGAGCCCGGCGCTGCGCTCCAGATGGGCGGCGTAGGCATACCAGGTGACGAGGAGGGGAGCCAGCAGCCCGACGCAGACCAGCAGTACCGACACCGGCTCGTGCGGACGCCGCGGCCGCGTGTCCGCAACGGGGGCGCGGGCGGTGCCGCGCGGGCGGACGCCGGCGCGGGCGGTCGGCAGCCGGGCCGCGACCCGGAACCCGCTGTCGCCGCACGGACCCGACTCCAACGTGCCGCCCGCAGCGCGCACCCGCTCGTCCAGCCACTCCAGCCCGCGGCCGCCGCCGGCCAACGAGGGCGCGCCCGGGGCTGCAGTGGCGTCCGAGCCCGAGCCGGTGTGCGGGGCGGTGCCGTTCACCACGCAGACCGCCGTCTCTCCGGATCGGCGGGTGACCCGGTCGAACGGGGCGGCGAACACGGCCCGCACGGCCGATGCTGCGGAGGCACCGGAGACGGCCCCTGCGGCCGGCGCGGCGCCCTCGGCGCGCGCGGGCCGCAGGCGCGTGGCCAGCGTGACGCGCACGCGCGCGCCCGGGGCGTGTTTGGCGGCATTGGTCAGCGCTTCGCGGACCACGGCTTCGGCGAGCCGGACAACCGGTTCCGGACCGCGCGGCTCCGCGCCGTCCCAGTCGACCGCCATTCCGGCAGCGGCCGCCCGCCGGACCAGCCCGGCGATCCCGCCGGAGGGAGCCCGGGCGGACTTCGGGGCAGGGGCGGAGGTTTCGGGGTCGGCGCCGGACGTGCGCGCGCCGCCGCCATCGCCGCCATCGCCGCCGTCCAGCACGCCGACGATCGCCTGCAGGCGGTCGGTGGCCGCGGTCGCACCTGCGCGCAGGTCGCCCGCCGCGCGCCGGAACTCGTCGTCGTCCGGCCGGGGCCCGACCTCCAACGCGCCGGCGCGCACGGCCATCAGACTCAGCTCGTGGCCGAGCAGGTCGTGCATCTCCTCGGCGATGCGCGCGCGTTCGCGCAGCCGCTCCTGCTCGGAGACCGCCGCCAACTCCCGTTCCAGGGATTCGGCGCGCTGCCACCCGGCATCGAGAAGGGCGCCGCGCTGGCGCAGATACCGGCCGACCAGCCAGGGCAGCACCCCGAACATCACCGTTATGACGGCGCCGGCGACCCCCGACCACACCTGTGCCTCCAGCAGGGCGCGCGCCAGGCACCACACCAGGGTTCCGCCGAGCCACAACGGCACGGCGCGGTGTTCGGCCGACGCCCGTCCCGCCGCAGCGGCGGCCAGTGCGAGCAGCGGCACGAACACCGAGGCCGAACCCGCGGGGCCGGTCATTGCCACTGCGCCGACACAGCACGCGATCACGCCCGCCGCCAGCACGGCGTCGCGCGCCCGCGCCGCCCATGGCCCACGCAGCAGCCCGAACGCCGCTGCCGCTCTGCCCGTCATGTTCGCTCCACGCACCCCCGAACTGTAAGCAGCCCGGCGGCCCGCCGCCCTCCCCCGAAAGTGCCGGATGACCGGACCCCGGGGCCCGGCCGGCCTTTCTGCCCCGGAGGGCGGGAGGGCGGGGTCAGCGCCCGGCCGGGTGCCACCACCAGTGGTGCGGCGGGACGCCCGGGGGAGTGGCGGCCAGCGGGAGGTATCGCGGATCGGCGAAGCGCTCTTGGAGTTCCTCGTCGATTCCGTTCACCTCTTCCATGTCGATCAGCGAGAACGCCGCGGAACCGAGGAAATGCTCGAACGCGGTCTCCAGCGCCGACCGGTGCAGGCACGCGCCGTACCAGCCGTGCTCGGAATTGAGGGAGTAGTCCTCTGCAGCGCTGACATAGGCATCGAGCGCGGCGCGGTTGCCGGCGAGGGCCTCGGCTATGGCGGCGGCGCGGCCGCTGCCGGCCAGTGGCGCGGTACCACTGGCGACGGCCGCGCCGAGCAGCATGAGCATGCCGCGGTCGAAGTGGGGCGCTGTGTGGCGCAGATCGGCCGCGGCCTGGCCGAGGTAGGCGTCCGTGCCGCCGCGGAACGTGTGGATGGGGGCGCGCACCGTGGTCCGGGGCCAGCCGAAGGACTCCAGCCTTACCGCGCCGTTGCCGGCGACATGTACGGCGGCTTCCAGCGTTGCGGTCGTGCTCGCCGCCTCTTCGGCGGTGTAGTGGAACACGGCCGTGCCGCCGCCTTCGTGCGCAGCGGTGTCGGCGACGGGCTCCCCATCGGCGACCACCCGGGTGACGGCCGCGTGGAAGTCGGCGATCAGCGACTCCCCGCCCAGCATGGCCGGCGGAACCTCCTGGATGCGCCGCCTCGACATCGCCGCCGCCTCGACGGGGGAGTCGAACCCGATCGAGCCGGCCTGCGCACGGATCTGCTGGAGGACGGACTCCGACTCCGCCGGATCGACGCGCGCGCCGCGGCGCCCCAGGCCCTCGACCGCGGCGATGTCGGCGTCGAGCCGCCGCTGGACCGCATCCGGCGACATGCGCGATGCGGCGATCTCTGCAGGGGAGGGGTTTTCGGTCAACGTGTGTCTCCAGGTGGTGGGCGGGCAGCGCAGGGCCTGACCAATATCCGGGGAATGTTACTTGTTGCTGTGTATGGTCCACCACCAGTGGTGGGCGGGTACCCAGTCGGGAACGTCGAATTCCATGTCCGTCTTGAAATCCCGTTCCCGGGCCAGGAACTCATCGATCTCTTCGATGTCTCCGCGGTCAGGCTCCGGAAGCAGGAGGTCGATGTGCATGAACTCGTCGCAGAAGATCTGGATGACGGACCGCATGCGGCATGCCACCGCGTACTGGTCCGGGCACAGCATAGTCGAACGATCCATGCATTTTTGTATGTATAGGAACACGGCACCGTTGTTGCCCGGCGACTTTAGTTCCGATATTACTTGCTGTTTGAATTCGATGAATCCGCCTGTTCTGGGGTACCGGCTACCTAGGGATATATAAAGCCGCGCCAGCCAATCCAGTGCAGTGTGCGTGGCTTGGGTGATATCTTTCTCCCGTCCACGTTCAAGAAGGTCGAGTATTTTCTCCTTGATTTCCTGTGGGTTCCATGTATACTCGTCCGAGTCGAGCATTTCGGTTATTTTCTCGTGCTCTCGCCGTAGGTTTTCATGATAGGAGTCCCATCGCTGCGCACCACGATGCGCGCATCGAGTTTTTTGATCAAATTATCGTCGCTGTCGTATACGTTGCGTTCGTATACTAGGTCGATGGTTCCGTCTTGGTTCTTATGCCACTCGGCAATATTCCCCTTTCGGACGGTCTCGCTTGCGCTTTGATGGTACGATTCTACCTTGTCCGCTCCTTGTTCTAAAGCAGGCAGTTCGTTGAAATGCTTTCGGATGTGGTAAGCCGTGGACGTGGGGTGTCCCATTCCGATATTCGTGGAGTTGTCCTTCAGGATCTGATTGATTTCGTGTTGGTCGGCCGACGGGTCGACCTCTACCGGATCCTGCCCCCAGAGCTCCGATATCTTCTGGTGGTCGGACTCGAGCATGGACTGCACGTCGACATCGTCCATGCGGCCGGCCGCGGCGGCATTTCGGGAAATTCCTTGGTGGCTGTCGGGTCCGAGATTCTTGAAGTAATCGACTTGTTCACCGTAAACCGCCTTGAAGTATTCATACCGGTAGGCGAACTCCCTCGGGTCGGCGGCGCCGTCGAACGCGAACCTGGTCGCCTGCGGGTGCAATATATCGCGCAGCTTTTTGGGGAACTCCTGGCGGAGGGCGCCGTACGCCCTCTCCCACTGGTCCCCGTCGCGCGGATGGCCTCCGAACAGGTCGGAAATCTCCTGGTCGGTCAGCCCGCCGGCACGGAGCTTCTGCTCCGCCTCTTCCGCCCTCTCCAAGAGCCGCTCGCGTTCCGGGTCGTGCGGCTGCCGGCCGGGTTCCTGGTTCTCCTCTTGGCCGCCGCCCTCGTCCCGGTGCGAAGGGGCGTCCGCATTATCCGGTTTTGTAGACGGCGGTTGTTCTCCGGTCGGCTCGACGTTGTCGTCGGCCGGATCGGCTTCGGGCGCCTCCTCCTGCCGTGACGGCTTGTCGGCCGGCGGGTCGGTCTCCGGGCTCGGGCTCTCTGGGGACTCCGGGTTCTCCGGGCGTTGCGGCGATGGTTGCCCTGGCGGGTTCTCTTCTCCTGGGGCACCGCCCTCGCCATCGCGCTCGCCCCCGCCGTCGCCCTCGGGGGACGGCGGACGACCGCCTCCGCCACCCCCGCCCCCTCCACCGCCTCCATTGGGTGGGATGCCGGAACCCGGGCCGGTGGCGTCACCCGACGGGTTCGGCGTCGGCGTGGCCGGGCGGTCCGGTGCGGGCGATTGGATCGGATCCGCGATGGGGTTGGCGGGTGGCGGGTTGTTGGGGCCGTCGCCGTCGGCGTTCATTTCGGCATCGCCGTTAGGGCCGCCGACCAGGGCCGGTTCGCGCTGCTCGGCCGGTTGGGAGAATTCCGCGGACCGCCGAAGGGTCTCCTCCCACCCGAGTTCGGCGGCCATCTCCTCCCAGCTCCCCAGCTCCCGCTGGATCTGCTCGGTTGTGGGCGGCCCGTCTCGCCGGCCGGAACCCGTGAGCTCCATATTCAGGTTGAGGTCATTGCCGGATCCGTCGGATCCGGTCGAACCACTGCCGTCGCCGTCCCGCGTACCGGTTTCGGGGGCGGCGTCGCCGACATTGCTCACGGCGCGCATGATGCGGGTGCCCCGCCACGCCAACAGGGGCACACCCGCCACAGCTCCAACCCCGGTAGCGGTCAGCGCCACACCGGCGACGATGCTGCCGATGTTGACCAGCCCTTGGGTGATGACATAGCCCGGTCGGTCGCCCCACTCTTCCCAGGGCACCATGGAGTGGGCGACCTCCTTCCAGGCGGTACCGGCATTTTCCAGGCTCCAGCCGCCCTCTCCGTAGCCCACGAGCATCGCCGCGCCGGCCGCGGCGTCGCTCCAGTACGCACCGGCGTTGCCTGCCATCTCGCCGGGATTGATGGTCCAATCGCCCTGGCCGTCGTGGAGGCCGACCATTCCCAAGGTGTCCTTGACCGATCCCCAGGTGAGGTCGACCACGGCCGCGCCGACGTCCTCGTACCAGGGCGCGTCGTGCTGCTGGGGGATGGCCCACGGGGTGGCCACGTCCTGGGGCGCTTCGTCGTAGCCGTAGGCCTGCTCGTCGGCGCCGACCGACCCTTCCTCGCCCGGTTCAGTGGTCACGAACGTCGTGCCGCCGAACAGTGCGGTGATCTTGTTGGCGCACGTGCGCTCGGCGGCCATGAAGTCGTTCTGTGCCTTGAGGAGGTCGTTGTTGAGCTGGTTGAACTCCTCGACCTTGTCCTCGTCCTGGCGCCAGTCCTCGTTGTCGTCGATGTGGGCCTGCATGTCCTCGGCATCGAGTTTGAGGGCGCGCCAGCGCCGGAGGATGGGGCGGACCTCCTCGGCAAAGGCCAGCAGCGCGTCGCCGACGGTGGTTGCCGCGCTGTGCACGTCGTCGCCTTTGGTGGCTACCGGGTCGATCGCGGAGAACAGGGTTTCGTCTTCGGGGGCGCTGTAGATGCCATCGAGGCCGCCCCAGGCCGTCTTGATGTCCTGTCCGAAGTCGGAAACGTCCTGGCCATCGTTCTTGATGGCCCGTGCTGCTTCTTCGAGGTCCTGTATTTTCACGTCGGGAATCGTGATGGCCTCGGGGTCGATGCCATCAGCCAACTCGGCCGGGATCTCCGTGTTCATCGCCCTGCCCTTTCGACACTGGCCCCGGTCGTTCGAACCTCAAGGTAAAGCGGAACCGGCGAGTTAGGTGGGCGATTTGTCCGCGATTGCGGCCATGCAGGCCCGGGCCTTTCGCGGGTGGAAGCAGCAGGACGGCGTTGTTCCTGGTAGCGGGGGTACGACCGGATCGGGGTGCGAAATGCCTGGCCGAAACCGGCCAACCCGAGCGCGGCGCCGACGCGCGTTTAGGACCCGGACAGCTGGGTTTCGAGCACGGAAAATGGGGAACACATTCCGCGCCCGAGCCGGGCCGCCGCCGGCCGGCAATGGGATCAGCCGAGATTGATGGCCGCCGGTATACCGAGGCCATGTCCAGCGGATTTCCAGCGGAAGGCTACCCGCGGCTCAGGCCGAGCGGGTAGCCGCAGCGGCTACATCACGATCTGGAGCGCGCACGCTATTAAAGCGCCTGCGAACAGGACCACCGTGAGGATGTTCTCCCAGGTGGAGACCTGTACGCCACGCTTGTTCAGCACTTGCTTGCGTACGACAAGAAGCACGGCAAAGGCGGTGAGCAGGGCAGCAACTACGAAATTCACTTGTGCTCCGAACGTTGCCGGGGGATGGAACGGAGCCGCGAGTCTAGTCGGCGTTTGGTGAAGGGCGGATCAGCGCTCCCGGACGGGGATGTAGAGTTCTCCTACGGCTGCGTAGAAGTTCCCGTCCATCGGAATCACCAAATCTCTCTTTCAGTGATTCACTTCTCGGGACGGCGTTCCCATCGAGCTATGGATTCGTAGCTGCCGAACTCGGGAACCGGCTCCCAGTTGTTTTGCACAGGAACGTCCGTAGATTCTTTTATATCTTTGAAATTCTCGATTGCATTGATTTTTTCTTGCCTTGCATATCCGTCTTCGCGGTATGTATATTTTTCGATCATGTTCGCATCTTTGCGGGTGTGTTTTGGATTGTCATCGGCATAGCTCCATATGTGGACGGTCTCCAGGAACATTTGGTCCTTGTTTTTCTGGGAAAATTGGTACTCCATTTTTGGCCGCCCGTGTTCATCCAAAAATAGTGTGCTCGCATACCCATAATTTCCGGATATCGTGACAAGGACGGGATGGGATGTTCCTGGACTGCGGCCGATTATGGCAATGTAGTCCTCCCCGGTGGCATGCCGGGATCGCGCCTCTGCCTCGGTTAGAGGGGTTCCTGCGCGGTTTCGGCGAAAGTTCCAGGTCCACGTGTATTCGACCCCTGATTTGCTATTGTTATTTTCCATTTTATTCCTATTGTTATTCGTCGGGTAGTTCGTGAACATTTCCCGCCTCATCGCGGATGATTATGCCCAAATCTTCCGCCTTTTCTAGGATGCGATTTGGGACAGGAAATTTTTGTATGGGAACTTCGAGTATCATATCACCGCTTAGTCGCGTTCCTATGGCGCTATCACCGAGGTCCCGCCGGTTGGTGGGAGTGTCTGCGATGACTGTGCCCGGAGGGTAGTTAGTGAACAGGTCTTGCAGGTAGCCAAACGCGGTGCTTTCTTGGATCTCGGAAAGCTGTGTGTATTTTCGGGATACAATTTCTTGTTCAGGGATGTACGAGTCAAGTCGTCTATACTGGTTTCCTGGAGTTCGCTCTCCGACGTGGACTTCATTGGCTCCCCCTAGTTCGGTGTAGTGCGGCTCGCGTCTCTTATTGAAGTCATTTCCTGCTTCGGCATCGACAAGCCAATCCGGCTTAGACGACCCACCCCGCTGATTTTGCTCCGTACCTCCGTCATCGTCAGCGGAGTCGCTGCCAGAGTCCTGATTCCCAGGTTCCTCCTCCGGCCGATTCCCTGGTCGGCTGGCATCGTCCTCAAGTGACCCGTCACCCGCGTCGGCCGGATCCGGATCGTCTGTCGGCTCGTTGGGAGTATCCCCTTCCTGGTCGGACGGCTTGTCATCGGGTGCCTCAGGTTCCGATGGTTCCGGGCGTTCCTGGGGTGGTTGTTCGGGCGGGTTGTCCGGTCGTCCGCTGTTCTCCGGGCCGTCCTCCCCCTCACCGCGTCCGCGCCCACCTCCGAGGAACTGCGGGCGGTCGCCGCCTCCACCGCCGCCATTGAGCGGTGTGCCGGAGCCCGGGCCGGTGCCGTCGCCCGTTGGGGTTTGTATCGGGGGAGCGGACGGGCGCTCCGGTGCGGAGGGGGAATCGGGCAGGGGCGGGACCGGTTTGGTCGTCGGCGGGTTGTCGGGGCCGTTGGCGTTGGCGTTGATTTCGAGGTCGCCGTCGGGGGCGCCTACCAGGGCGGGTTGGCGCTGCTCGGACAGCTCGGAGAGGTCGGCGGCGCGCTGCAGGGTCTGCTCCCAGCCGATGTCGGCGGCGATGGCCTCCCAGTCGCCCAGTTCGCGCTGGATGTCCTCTGTCGTGGGCGGCCCGTCGCGCCGGCCGGAGCCGTCGGGTTCCAGACCCAGGTCGAGCCCGTCGCCGGATCCATTGCCGTCGCCGGAGCCGTCCGAACCATGGCCGCTACCGTGGCCGCCGCCCGGCGCGCCCGAGTCGGGGGCGAGGTCGCCGACCTTGCCGAGGGCGCGCATGACGCGGGTGCCCCGCCATGCCAGCAGTGCCCCGCCCACCGGGGCGCCGTATCCGGAGATCGCCAGCCCCGCGCCGAGGGCGATGCTGCCGATGTTGACCACGCCCTGGGTGATGACATAACCGGGCCGGTCGCCCCACTCGCGCCAGGGCACCATGGAGTGTGCGGCCTCTTTCCAGGCGGTGCCTGCCGTGCCCCAGCTCCACTCGCCCTCGCTGTAGCCGGCGAGCATGGCCGTGCCCGCGATGGCGTCGCCCCAGTACCGGCGGGTGTTGGCCGCCACCTCGTCGCGGTCGAGCGTCCAGTTCCCCTGGCCGTCGTGGAAGCCGACCATGCCCAGGCCGTCCTTGACGGATCCCCAGGTGAGGTCGACGCCGGCGGCGTACACGTCGGTGTACCAGGGGGCGTCGTGTTCTTGGGGGACGGCCCACGGGGTGGCCACATCCTGGGGCGCCTCGTCGTAGCCGTAGGCCTGCTCGCCTTTGCCGGCCGAGCCTTCGCCGCCCGGTTCGGTGGCCACGAACGTCGTGCCGCCGAACAGTGCGGTGATCTTGTTGGCGCACTCGCGCTCGGCGGCCATGAAGTCGTTCTGCGCCTTGAGGAGGTCGTTGTTGAGCTGGTTGAACTCCTCGACCTTCTCTTCGTCCTGGCGCCAGTCCTCGTTGTCGTCGATGTGGCCCTGCATGTCCTCGGCATCGTCTTTGAGGCTGTGCCAGCGCCGGAGGATGGGGCGCACGTCCTGGGCAAAGGTCAGCAGCGCGTCGCCGACGGTGGTTGCCGCGCTGTGCACGTCGTCGCCTTTGGTGGCTACCGGGTCGATCGCGGAGAACAGGGTTTCGTCTTCGGGAGCGCTGTAGACGCCTGCCAAGCCGCCCCAGGCCGACTTGATGTCGTTGCCGACGTCGGAAACGTCCTGGCCATCATCCTTGATGGCCTTTGCCGCTTCCTCGAGGAGCTCGATTCTGACTTGGGGGATTGTGATGGCGCCGGGGTCGATGCCATCGGCCAGTCCCGCCGGGATCTGCGTGTTCATTGCCCGCCCTTTCGACACTCGTCCCGGTCGGTCGAACTCACCGTAAAGCGGGATTTGTGACTGGAGTGGGCGTTTTATTCGCAATTGGGAGCATGCAAATCCGGGGCACTTGTGAGCGGTGGGCGAGAGGCGGAGTCTTCGCTGCGTACCGGGGCGGGGTTTAGAGCGAGTCGTGAAACATGTGGCCGGAACCGGCCACGCCGGGGTCCGCGTGGCCTACGCTTCGTGCTTGCGTTGAGCAGGGAGCCGGTCCCGCGCGACCGGACGCGCTCTTGGGCCGCCCTTGTCCGGGCCGCCGACCGGTAACCGCAGAGGCGACCGCCCGCGCTCGGCAGCCCGGCCCGCTGATGCCGATCGGCCACGCGCTAGTGTTCGGCACGCTCGGTGTATGGCGCTTCATCCGCTACGAGACCGGTTGGTGCCGCCAGACCCGCACCGCACGACGCAATGAAGGAAGGAATCCCTACATGGGAAAGTTCATCACCTCGGAGCGGCTGCTGTGGGTAGCGCTTGCTGTAGCCGTGGTGGCCGGCGTCGTCACCGTTGTCCGCAGCGGCCTCGGTATCGATGCCGCCGCCATCGGTATCGTCTGCCTGATGATCGCGGTCGGTATCGGCGCGCGGCGCAGCGAGAAGGCGAAGGCGGCGGCCGGCGACGACGCCTGAGCCGCCCGACCAGCCGCCCGACCAGCCGCCTGAGCCGTCCGCGGCTGCCACCGGTCGAAGTCCGTAACCGCCGGGTGCGGCGTGCGTCGGCACCCGTCGGATGACCGGACGCCGGCTGCCGCCGAGCGGACGGTGCGCTCCCGCCCGGCGGCAACCCGCCCGGGCGGCGCGAATGATCCGGAGAAGGTGCGGACGGTGCTCGCCGACGGCATGTCCGAAGGCAGATCCCGCCGTTGGCAATGGCCGACGCCATCCTCCCGGGCCGCCCGTCGGCCAAGTCGGATCAGACGCCGCCCACGCCCGCAGAGGCGGTCCCGGGCGGCCTGAGCAGTAGCCGGTCGAGACAGAAGTCGAGGCCTGCTTCCAAGTGTTCCGCAGAGCCGGTCGCCGCCAATGAGCTGACACCACCCTGGAAGGCGGCGATCACGGCCGCCGCCGTGCGATCGGCATCCAAGGCGGGATCGGCTTCCCCGGCAGACTGGGTGTTCTCGATGCCGCTCCGGAGACAGTCCTGCAACCGCCGGCTCAATTGCGCCGCGACAGATCGGGCCGCGCTACCGGATTGCCCCGCGCCGGCGATCAATGGGCCCAGCGGACAGTGCAGTCCCTGATCGCGGTAGCGCTCGACCAGCGTGTCGCGCCACGTCAGCCAGGCTGCGCGCGAGGTCAGTTCGCCCAGGTACGGCTGCTGATCATCGAAGATCCGCCGGGCTTCATGCTCGGCGACCTCCTGCAGGAGTTGTTCGCGGCCCCGCGGGAAGTAGTGGAACAGCTGCCCCTTGCCGGTGCCGCTGCGCCTCCCCACGTCATCCAGCGTCAGAGCGCCGGCCCCGTGCTCCACGATCTCGGCCGCGGCCGCTTCGACGATGCGCAGACGGGTCGCGGCGCCCTTCTTGGTGGTCACCTCAGAGATTGTACTTGCGGGTACATTTTTCCACAATTACCGTCCCCGGCATGAAAGCGATTGTGATCAACGAACCAGGTGGACCAGAAGTCCTGCAACAAAAAGAACGGCCGGCGCCCCGGCCCGGACCCGGAGAGATTCTGGTCAACGTCCACGCGGCGGGCATAAACTTCATCGACACCAGCACGCGCCGCCAGGCACGCACCGATGTGCCGGGACTGGAAGGGGCGGGCGTCGTCACGGAAACCGGCGACGGCGTACAGGGATTCGCCCCTGGCGACCGTGTCGCATGGATGAGCCCGAACGAGGGCGGCTACGCCGAGCAGGTCGCGGTTCCCGCAGGCGCCGCCGTCCGACTGCCCGATGGGGTCGATGACGAGACGGCCGCGAGTCTGCTGGTGCACGGAGTCAGCGCGCATCTTTTCGCGACCGTCTCACACCCCGTGGCTCCGGGAGACATCGCGGTCGTGCACGCCGCCGCAGGCGGAGTCGGACGCATGCTGACCCAGCTCATCAAGGCACGCGGGGGCACCGTGATCGGACTGGTGTCGCGGCCGGAGAAGGTGGAGATGGCCGCTGATGCAGGCGCCGATCACGTCCTGGTCTCCACCGGTGAAGTGTTCCGCGAACGGGTCCTGGAGCTCACCGGCGGTGAAGGGGTCCATGTGGTCTACGACGCCGGAGGTCCCACCACCTTCCAGGCTTCCCAGGACGTGCTGCGCCCGCACGGCACGCTGGTGTTCTACGGGGTGCTGGCCGGAGAGCCGCCGTCCATCCGCATGGACCAGATCCCACGAAGCATCCGCATCACCTACCCCAACACCGAGGACCACGTCCGCACTCCGGAAGAGTTCACGGCCCACACGGGAGAGCTGCTCGCGCTCGCGGAAAAGGGAGAGCTGACCGTCCGGGTCGGCGGCCGTTACCCCTTGGCAGAGGCCGCCCGCGCCCACACGGACATCGAATCACGCAGGACCACGGGAAAACTGCTGCTCATTCCGTAGGACGTGGCGCGTAGCACGTAGATCCTTGCGTTGGCAGGGGCCGAGCCGACCAGGGCCTGGACGTCCGCGGACCGGATCGCCGCCCGGCCCCGACCGACGCGCCGGGCCGGGGATTGTGCGGGAAGGCCGCATCGCACGCATCCCCGGTCCGGCAGCTGTGGTGGGCACCGGACGCCACCCGGTGATTTACCTCTGGGGAGTTCGATTACTCATCGGTGACGTCCGGGATAGTCGAACGAAACTGGGCTCCTGGTACGACGACGATGCGCTCATCCGATGCCATACCGACGCCATCGGGCATTCTGTCCGCCAGCAGGGCGGTCGCGTCCCTGCCGATGATCGCGACGTCGCCGTTGTCCAGTTCCCAGAACTCGGGGCAGTCCTTTCCGACGCGACTGACTTCCAGTTCGGCCGCTGTCTTGCCGAGCCGCCGCTTGAACTGGGCGGAGGGGTCTACGTCCCAGGGACGCTCCATAAAGGGCTCCTTTGGTGTGGCGGGGTAAGGCCGCCTTGACGTATTCCCGATCGTCGGACTTTTACACTATGTC
This sequence comes from Streptomonospora sediminis, assembly GCF_054778995.1. Classification (NCBI taxonomy): domain Bacteria; kingdom Bacillati; phylum Actinomycetota; class Actinomycetes; order Streptosporangiales; family Nocardiopsidaceae; genus Streptomonospora; species Streptomonospora sediminis. The sequence goes on along the minus strand of NZ_BAAGYZ010000002.1, from coordinate 30,775 downwards.
CGGTTTGCGTGCGATGGCAGATCTGCCTACGTGTTTGGAGTGGGCGAAGCGCAGTGTCAATCTGCGGCAGCGGGAACGGGTAATGGCGCTATGTCCCGGTTGAAGTAGTCCAGGAAGGGTTCGCTGCGCCGCCAGAGGTCGGTGATGGCAGCGACGGCACTTGCCACGAGTGCGGGATCGTCAACCCGCTTGGCGCCGATGGGTGTCCCCTGGCCGTTGTAGCGGACCTGGTAGAGGACCTGTTGGCCGTAGACCATCAGCTCCGGCAACGACGCCGCGGTTTCGAGGTGGGCGATGGCGGTGGTCGGCAGGGCGCTGATGGCGTGCCCGCATTCGACGAAGATCCGGTGGCTGTGGGATTCCCACTGCAAGTAGGGCGTCGGCGGGTACTCGACAATGCGAAGGCGCCGGAACTGCAGGCCCTGCCGGGTATAGCGGCCGACCTCCCGCCTGATCCAGTCGCGTTCTCCCTCGAAGATCTCCATGACCCGCGTCCAATCGCCGGCCACGAACGCGTCCCACGCGGGGTCGTCAAGCTCGTTGAAGAACTGTGAGCGTTCGAGTTTCCAAACCACGCCGCCGTCGAGCTGGTCTTCCTCCCGGTCACTGTCGGCGTGGAAGGTCGGACGGTCGAGAACAGTGCCTTCAGCGGTGCGGATGCGGTCGAAGATGCTGTCGCCCACAGATTCCGTCCTCTGCTTCGGAAGGGTTGGGTGGCGAGTCGCCCGGTGCGCGGTCGGTCAGCACTACTCGCCTTTACAGCATTGCACAGCGTGATCGCAGCCGTTCGCCCTATCCACAGATTCCCGGGCCCGCCCGGTGCCCGGCCGCCACCTCAACTGCGGGGGTGATCGCGGCTGCCCTGCGGAAATGACGAGATCCGGCGCCGGATCTCGTCATTTCCGCAGGGCCGTTGCCCCGCACTGCTCCGGAACCGGGAAATAAGGGACACGCGGGCACCCGCCCGGCCCCGCGGCCATTGGTGCCGCTTTCCTGCGCAGACCGCCCGCCGCTCGGCCGCGGGCAAGGCCGCATAGTGGAGCTGAGCCGCCGGCCGGCCACCGATGGGAGTGCCCGGCCCGCCACTGCCGGCCCCGCCGCCGTCTTGGTCGGCCCGGCAACCTCCGGGATCAGTAGCCGAAGTTGAGCGGCATGCGCGCCACCAGCAGGGGAGTCTGGCGCAGGTCCTTGAGGGTGCGTTGCAATCCGGCGAGAGCGCAGACGGCGCGCATGCCGATGTTGGGGTCGGGCTCGCCGTCGTCCTCGATCGTGCCCGCCGCGGCGAACGCGGCGCGGAGGTTGGGCGGCAGGTTGGGCAGGTCCGCCTCCAGGTCGAGGTCGTCGACGTTGATCGAGGCGAGTTCCTCGGCGTCGACGGCGTAGATGACGCTGGTGTCCCCGTCGAGGGTGAGCCGGCTCGTCGCAGCGGTGCGCCGGTGGCCGGCGAGCGCCGCCGTTGTGCCGGGCAGGACGGTGGCTCCCGCGTCGTCGTAGATGAACGTCCAGGCACCGATGCTTCCCGCCAGCAGCGTGCCCGCCGCGGACGCCGGTTCGCCGTATTCCGCGTAGTCGGCGTCTTCGGGGGAGTCGTGCCCATCGGCACCGAGGGCCGCCTCAGGCAGCGAAGTCCACTCGTTGGGCTTTTCACCAGGCAGTTCGCACGTCTGGACCGACGACGGTTCGGCGCCGAGCATCTCCAGCACCTCTGCCGGCTCCAGCCCCTTCACCACGTGCACGATGTGGTTCGGGTCGGCGGTGGCCAACCCGCTGATCCAGCTGGGGCAGCCGTCGCCATCGAGCGTGTGCGGTCGAAATCCGGGCGTCGGCATAGCGGTCTCGTTTCTGAGCTGCACGGTATAGCGGGATGACCTGGGCGACGCTACCGGAAAGGGTCGGCGGCCCCCGCCAGGGCGGGCCGTCCGGTGCCGGTTGGCCGGACTCGGCAGTAGCACGGCCTACCATTCGTGTGCCGGGTGCATCCCGCTGCCTTCCCCATGACTTCAGATGCGCGGTGACTCCTCCCGAAATGCCCTTTTTGGTGAACCGTCGGGTGGTGGTATTCGGCGCGGCGGCAGCGACGCCCCGGAGGGGGTGACGCGGGTCTCCCTGCCTTCCGAGGCACCAACTTCAGTTAACGGGCGTCCTACAAGGCGTCTGCTGCCTAGAGAGGACAAGTGTGAACAACACCGACTCCCCGCGCGATTTGCGACTGATCGTCACCGGCGGGGGCACTGGGGGCCATACCTATCCCGCACTGACCGCTGTCAACGCCCTGCGGTCGCGGCTGGAGTCCTCCGGGCGCGGGCTGGAGGTGCTGTGGGTCGGCGCCGCCGACAGCCTGGAGAGCCGGGTGGCCGCGGCGAACGGGATCCCGTTCCAGGAGGTCGCCACCGGCAAGATCCGCCGGGCGAAGAACCCCCTCAAGCTCGCCTCGCCGGAGAACATCCGCGACATGGGCAAGGCCTTCCGCGGAGTCTTCCAGTCGCGCCGGGTCGTCTCCGACTTCCGCCCCGACGTGGTGCTGGCCACCGGCGGCTACGTCGCCGTGCCGATCGGCCTGGCCGGCCGGATGGCGGGCCGCCCGCTGGTGGTGCACGAGCAGACGGTGCTGTTAGGGCTGGCCAACAAGGTGCTGGCGCGCGCGGGTGCGCGCATGGCGGTCACCTCCGAGAACACCCTGGAGTTGCTGTCCGGCTCCGCCCGCGCCAACGCGGTGGTCACCGGCAACCCGGTGCGCCCGGCGGTGTTGGAAGGCCAGGCCGAGCTGGGCGCGAAAGGGCTCGGTTTCGAGGGGCACAACCCGGACCTGCCCACGGTCTATGTCACCGGCGGAGCCCAGGGCGCGGTGCAGATCAACAACACCGTCCGCGACCTGCTCCCGTGGCTGCTGGAGCGCGCCAACGTCGTGCACCAGTGCGGCGAGAACAATTACGAGGCGCTGCGCGAGGCCACGCCGGACCTCGACGCCGAGACGGCGGCCCGCTACCACCTGACCGCGTTCGTCGGCCCGGAGTTGCCCGACGTGCTGGCGCTGGCCGACGTGGTGATCTCCCGCAGCGGCGCCGGGACCATCGCCGAGCTGACCGCGCTGGGCAAGGCCGCTGTGCTGATCCCGCTGGCCTCGTCGGCCGGCGACGAGCAGCGGCACAACGCCCGCCACCTGCAGGAGGCGGGCGCCGCGTTCGCACTGCCGGACGAGGTGACGCCGGAGCTGCTCCGCGAGAAGCTGGAGCCGCTGCTAGACGACCCGGACCGCCGCACCGCCGTCGCCGCGAAGGCCCGCGAGCACGGCAAGCCCGACGCCGCCGACCGGCTGGTGGATGTCGTGCTCAGCGCAGCGGCGAAGTAGCCGACGGGGGATACGGGGGATCCGGGGAGAGGTGGCGCGCCGGGCCTTCACAGGCCCCCGTCCTTCACGGCGGAGAGGAAGGCGCGCCACTCGGGTTGGGGGAAGGTGAGGGTGGCGAGGTCGCGGTGCTTGGTGTCGCGGATGGCGCTGATGTCGGCGGTGTCGGCTATCTCTACACAGTTGGCGGACCCGGTACTGAAGCTCGACTTGAACCAGATCGCTGTCTCTTGGTCGAAGCCAGCGCGTTTCATGCGAACTCCTCCATGATCGTCTTAATGAGCTTCGCTGACTCTACTGGCGGCAGCGCTGCGCCTTGAAGTTGGTCGTATATAGATTTGTGAAGGGATATCTCCCTTATGCCCTCTTTGTAAGTGTTTCCTCCTCGACTCTCGATGTAGACGATGGGTGGATAGCTCGGTCCGATCTCCAGTAGCGAGAACGGCCCGTCCAGCCCGGTATGAGCGCCACAGGTCGTCGGGATGATCTGTATGGTCACGTGGGACCGCTCATGCATGTCGAGGATGTGCTTTAGCTGGGCGTAGTGGACCTTAGAGCCGCCTATCGGGCGACGTAGGACATGCTCCTCCATGATTGACCAGAGCTGCAGTGGCTCAGGCGTACGGTCAAGTACCTGCTGGCGTCGGAGGCGAAGCTCAACAAGACGTTCCCGGTCATGCTCGGCAGCGCGGGGGTTCAGCTCGGACAGGAGGGCACGTGCATGATCAGCCGTCTGCAGTAGGCCGCAGATCATATGCGTGTGCCAGTCCTTCAGGCTGATCGACACTTCTTCAAGGCCCACGTACTTTTCGTACTTCGCTGGGAGCACGTCTTCATAGGTAGTGGTCCAGCTCTTCCTGCGTGCGTTGGACGCTAGTTCCCGAAGCACGCCTGTGAGGTCCTCAGGGACCGACAGCAACTCCGCCAACTTAGCCAGCTCCACCTTGCTGGGGATCGACTTCCCCTTCTCCATGTTCGAGACTCGCGGTGGATGGACTCCCAACTCCCGCGCGACATGCGTGCCGGTCAGCCCTGCCTCTTCCCGGAGGTCTCGAAGCATCGTGCCTAGCCACAGTCGACTGGCGATCGGACTGTGCTGCTCCTGCGGATCTTGGCTCATGCGTCGTGCTCCCCTGCCTCCGTGCTCACTGCCACCGCACCGCAAGTATGTCGGTCATCGAGATGCTTGCCGAACGCTCCGAATAATTATTCGAAAGTAATTGCCAAAGTAATTACTCCTAGGGCACCATGGTAGCCGTACGAATCCAGCAAGTTACAACCAGTGCAGAGGCTTCCTTGGAGGGACTCCATGGCCAGGACACAACAGGTACATGTAGAGGGAGACGACCCCACCCCCACCCCCTGGCCCCGCCTCGGCCAGCGCATCCGCTCCGCCCGCGAGAAGCTCGGCATCACCCTTCCCGACCTCTCCGCCCGCGCCAGGGTCGGGGAGTTCACCCTTCGCAAGATCGAATCGGGCGAGGAGGACCCCGGGCGCTATGCCATCGAGCGGCTGGACCGGGAGTTCGGCGCCGAAGGCGTCCTGGTCGACGCCTGGGCGCAGGTCTTCATCAGCCACCATGTCCGCACCGGCGCCGGCGTCGACCAACTGCACCGCGAAGCGGGCCAGATCCGCGTCTTCGCGCCGCTGGTCATCCCCGAACACTTCCAGACCGAGGACTACACCCGCGCCCTGGACCGCGCCGAACGCCCGATGGAAGCCCACTACCTGGTTCGCGACCGGCCGCGGCTGCCCCGGCTGATGGCCGGATCCTCCGGCCCGCCGTACCACTGCCTCATCCTCGACGAGGCCGCGCTGCACCGCACCGTCGAGGGCCCCGAAACCACCCGCGACCAGCTCGCCCACCTGCACCGGCTCGCGCAGGCCTCCTACATCACGGTGTACGTCATCCCGAGCGCCACACCCCACCACCCCGGCCTGCGCGGCGCGTTCTGGACGCTGTCCTACTCGCCCCGCCACGCGCTCGCCTACACGCCGCACCCGCGGGGGCCGGGCGCGCTGGTCACCGATGCCACGCACATCAAGGGCTATGCGGACCTGTTCGCGACCCTGCAGGGCGCCGCACTGCCCGTCGCCGAATCGCTGGCCCTGCTCAAGGAGGCCGCCGAGCGGTCCGCGCCGCGCCGCGCCATCACCAGTGGGAACGCGTCGGGCACCGCAGCGGCCACCCTCGGTGCCGCTGCGTATCCGGCGGCCGCCGATTCGGCAGTCCCAGCCGCACCCCCAGCCACCAATCCGGCCGCATCCACACGCAATCCGGCTGTACAGGCGCGCGCGGCGGCCGATTAAGGCGTCGTGCGGTGGTTAGCGGGGCGGTAATACCCAGCACGTGCTTTTCCGACACGTAAAAGCTCTGGCGAGTGCGCCCCACGCACCCCCAGAGCATGGCCGACATTCCACACCCCAATGGAGCCGCCGACATGGCCATTGTGCCGCATGTGCCGCCACAGCCCGAGCTGTCCAGCAACTTCACTGCCGTGGCCACGGCCCCGGCGCTGGTCCGGAATCCGCAGACCACCTGGCCCCCGCGCGTCTACCCGGGAGTGACCGCGCAGGCCGCGCGGCTCCGCGCCGACCTGCGCGCCGACCTCGCCAAGACGCCGGGCGTGCCCGATGACCTGACCGAAACGATCACGCTCTGTGCAACCGAAGCCTTCGCCAACGCCGCCGAGCACACCCGCTCCGGCGAACCCGCCGGTCGCGTGGTGCGCGCGCTCTTCGCCCCCAAGCCGCGGACGCTGCGGCTGGTCGTCGTCGACGACGGCTCCCCGGACACCGTTCCCGAGGTGCAGTACGGAGGCACCGCTGCAGAGCGGGCGAGTGCCGAGTGCGGCCGCGGGCTGCTGCTCGTCGAATCCCTCGCCGACCGCTGGGGCACTGCGCCGGTCGTGCCCTACCCCTTCTGCGCCGAGCTGGGCACCGCTGTGTGGGCCGAATTCACCACTCAGGAGGACATCAGATGACCCCGACCGCCCTCTCCCCCCGGCTGCGCGAAGTGTGTGCCGCCCCGCGCGGCCGCCGCTTCCCGCCGAGCGGCGCCTCCCGGAGCCGGGAAGCCGCCCGGCGCGGGGCATCCCGCCCGCCCGGCGGTGCTGGCGGAGCCGCTCCCGCACCGCGCCCGCGCGAAACCCGGCAGCCGCCTCAGGCGCCCGAACCACCCGCGCCGCATGCCGTGCCGCCCCCGCTGTCGGCGCGCACCCGCGCCATGCTCGCCCACATGCGCGGCAACCCCCGTGTCGCCTACCGCCTTGACCACGGCGAAACCCCCGCGTGGATGCGCACCGCGGCGCGCGCCGACCGCGAACGGCCCCCGCGCCGCGAACCGGTACGTGTCCACTGCCGCACGGCCACCGGACCGCGCCACCGCCGCCCGGAGCGGTTGCCCGGCTGGTCGGCGGCGCCGGCCGCCTACGGCCTCGCGGCCCTCGCCGGCGCGCTGGTGTCCTATGCGGTCGGCGCGGCGGCCGTGCTGTTGTAAAGCGTTGTTTAGAGCCGCTGTGCCAGCGTGGTCCCCGGGCGCAGCCCTCGCCGCCTGCGGTTCTCCCTCCCGGATTCACCCGCCCGATCGACCGGCGTACCGCCCCCGGGTGCACGAGTTGCCCGGCGAAGCCGGGTGCCGGGTGTCATCCCTCCCCGCCGCCGTGGCGGTGGTGGCTCTGCGCATCGTTCTCCTGCTGGAGGGCGTGTGCGAGCAGCGCCGGATAGTCGGCGGCCACGCCCTGCAGGAGCGTTTGCACCGCCGTATCAACCTCCTCCCCGGTGATCGGCGCGTGCCCGAACAGCACCCGGTAATGCACGAGGGAGCCCAGCAGGTCCAGGATGAGCCGCCGGTCGGTGTCCGCACGCAGGTCGCCTCGTTGCAGGGCGCGCGACAGGGTCTGGTCGACCGCGGCGCGCGGCGGGTCGAACAGCGCCGACATGAACGCTGCGCGCAGCTCGGGGTCGCCGGCGCAGTCGGCCAGCAGCGGCCCCAGCACATCGGGCGGCATCCGGTCGAAGACGCACGCGAATAGGGAGATGCACTCGCTGATGTCGCAGAGGGTGCACTCCGTGTCGGGCGCCTCGACCTGGCCGAGGCGTTCGGCGAGTGCGGCCAGTACCAGGTGCTGGCGCGTGGGCCAGCGGCGGTAGATCGCCGGTTTCGTGGTCCCCGCGCGCCGCGCCACGGATTCCATTGTCAGTCCGCTGTACCCGGACTCGTTGAGTACGTCGAACGTCGCCCCCGTGACGGCGGCGTCGATCTGCGCGTTGCGGGGCCGCCCCGTCCGCAGGGGAGCGCCGGCGCGGCTGTGCGGAGCTTGAGCTTGCATGCCCCCTAGTCTAGCGGATATGTTTCGTTACGAAACGGAACGAAAGGGGGGCGAGATGATTCACGCCAGGAACCTCTCCCGCCGGTTCACCCTCGGCCGGGAGCAGGTACACGCGGTCCGCGATGTCGACATCGATGTCGACCCCGGCGAGGTGGTCGCCTTCCTGGGGCCGAACGGGGCGGGCAAAAGCACCACGCTGCGCATGCTCACAACCCTGCTGGCGCCCACGGCCGGCGAGGCGGTGGTCGCCGGCCGGAACATCGCGCGCGACCCGGTGGGCGTGCGCCGCCGGATCGGCCACATCGGGCAGGGCAACGGCTCCTTCGGCGGGCTCCGGGTGCGCGAGGAGCTGTACTCGCAGGGCCGCTTCTACGAACTGGACCGGCCAACCGCCAAAGAGCGCACCGCCGACCTGCTGGAGCGGCTGCAGCTGACCGAGCAGGCCGACCGCGACGTGGCCACGCTCTCGGGCGGCCAGCGGCGGCGGCTCGACATCGCGATGGGGCTGGTCCACCGTCCTGAGCTGGTGTTCCTGGACGAACCGTCGGCGGGCCTGGACCCGCACAGCAGGTCCAACCTGTGGGAGCACGTGCTGGGGATGCACCGGGAGTACGGGACCACCGTCTTTCTGACCACCCATTACCTCGATGAGGCCGATTCCGTCGCGGACCGGGTTATCGTCATCGACCACGGCCGCATCATCGCCGACGGCACCCCGGACCAGCTCAAGTCCAAGGTGTCCGGCGACCTGTTCACGGTCGAACTCGCCGAAGACGCCGACTCCGGTACCGCCGGCGCAGCCGCCGATATCGCCGGTGCGGTCCCGACCGCCCACGACGTCGAGTCCGTCGACGGCACGGTCCGCTTCCGCGTCGCCCACGGCGACACGGTGACCCCCGAGGTCGTGCGGGCCATGGACGCGGCCGGTATCCGGCTGCGCGGCACCCGCGTGCAGCGGCCCACCCTCGACGACGTCTTCCTCTCCCTGACCGGCCGCAGACTGCGGGAAGGCGGAGCTGAGGGCGAGGGCTGACCGGCTGACCGGTCCGCCGCCGCCCGCGACCACCTGCCGCAACCGGTCAGCGCTCGCGACGCCAGAACGACAGAAAGGTATGGCAAATGAGCGTGCTCACCGCCACCGGTTCGGTGCTGAACCGGGAGATCCGGTCCAAGCTCCGCACTCCGTGGCCCTACATCGAGGCGATGGCCGACCCATTGCTGCTGCTGGCGCTCTTCGGGCCGCTCGTGGCCGCCCTCAGCGGGTTCCCGGGCATGCCCGAGGCCGGGACTGCCCAGTGGTTCGTGCCCGGCATGCTCGTGCTCATGGTTTTCACGACCAGCGCGTTCATCGGCGCCGGGTTCCAGGAGGAACGGGACTCGGGCGCCCTGGAACGCATGCTCGTGACCCCGGTCAGCCGGTTCGCCCTGCTCGCCGGCCGGGTGCTGCGGGTGGTCGTGGTCGTCGCGGTGCAGTCGCTGATCGTTGTGGCCGCCACTGTGCCGTTCGGCCTGCAACTCCAGCCGCTGGGTATGCCGGTCGCCCTGCTGCAGCTCGCCACGCTGGCGGCGGCCCTGGGCATCAGCTCCCTGGCGGTCGGGCTGCTGCTGAAGAACTCCTACGCCTTCTGGGGTGTGGTGTCGATCGTATACACCCCGATCATCGTCACGTCGGGGGCGCTGCTCCCGATGGAGCTCGCGCCCGGCTGGCTGTTCGCGGTCTCCAGGATCAACCCGCTGGCCCACGTGGTCGAAGGCCAGCGGGCGCTGTTCACCGGCGGCGCGGCCGAGCCCGCGGTGCTGCTGGGGTTCGCGGTGGCTCTGCTGTTCGGCGCCGTCGGCGCCCTGCTGGGTATTCGCGCGATGGGGCGTATCCGGGCCTAGCCGATTGCGAGGGGCGGCCGCGGTGCTTCCAGGCGGGGGAGCGGGTGTCGGTGCCGGCTCGTACTGTTCGCTTGCAACCGCCCTCGGCTGAAGGACAGGACGATCGGCATGAACGACGATGCGGCCCGCAGCGCTGCCGAGCCCGCCAAACCCACCACCCCGCAGGAATGGAGCCGCTTCCTCCAAAGACACGGCGACCTCTACCTGCGCACCGCCAACGAGTACGTGCGGTCCCGCATCACCGCCGAACAGTGGCGGACGCGCTGGCTGGGCCGCGATCCGGCGGCCGAGGAAGACATCGCGGCGGCCGAGCAGCGGCTTGGGGTACGGTTTCCGCCGACCCTGCGCGGTTTCCTGCTCACCTGCGACGGCTGGCATGGCGGCGGCACCGTCGATGAGGTCCACGCGTGCGCGGAGATCGGTTGGCTGCGCGACAGCGACGCGGGTCAGGACCTGATCGAGATCTACGGGTTCGGCGTTCCGGACGATGGCGCGGCCGACGACGGGGAATGGGACGGCGGGGAACCCGAGCCCGTGCGGGTGTTCGAGCGGGCGCTGGAGGTCGGCAGCGGCGACGGCGAGCACTGGTTGCTCGACCCGACACGGGCCGCTCCGGACGGGGAGTGGCCCGCCTATGCGTTCCTGGCCGGCGACGGCTTTCTCGACGAGTTCACCGACTTCGCAGCACTGTTCCGCGACGGCTGCGACTTCCTGGTGCGGTGCACCGCAGACGGCCCTCGAACAGCGCCCGGCGCGCGGTAGGCGGGCGGAGCCCGCGGGGCCGGCCGCGGCGTCTTCGAGCGGTGAGCGGGTGTCGGTGCCGCCTCGTATGCTTCGCCGGTAACCAGCCCGGCGGAACGACAGGACGATTGGTATGAACGACGACGACGCGGCCGGCAGCGCCACCGAGCCCGCCAAACCCACCACACCGCAGGAATGGCGCGTGTTTCTGCAGACGTACTGCGACCTCTACCTGCGCATCGCCGACGAGCGCACGCGGCCCCACATAACCACCGAGGAGTGGCGGACGCGTTGGCTGGGCCGCGACCCCGCGGACGATGAGGATATCGCAATGGCCGAAGAGCGGCTGGGGGTGCGGTTGCCGCCGACGCTGCGCGGTTTCCTGTACACGAGCGACGGCTGGGCCCATCCCTGCAACGTCGAAGAGGTCTTCGGGTGCGGGGACATCCATTTGCTGCGCGACACCACCTACGGCCAGGACCTCATCGAAATTTACCGCCGCGTTTGGGAAACGGGAGAGGACCCATTTCCGGTGTCGCTGTTCGAGCGGGCGCTGGTGGTTGCGGACGGCGACGGGTTTACGTGGTTGCTCGACCCGGCGCAGGCCGGCCCGGACGGTGAATTCCCCGTCTATGATTTCATGCCCGGCGAAGGACATTTCTGGGAGTTCACCGACTTCGGCGCGCTCTTCCGAGAAAACTATGAACGCTTGGCGGAGGAGGTTGCGGACGTCGAAAGGAAGGACGCAAAAGCGGACGACGAAGCCGGGGAAGCCGAACCGCCGGCGGGCGCTGCAGCCCGCGCCGGCCATGGCACCGGCAGCATTGCGGGCAACCTGACCGGGGAGCCGCTGACCTGGGGCGGCGGGGCGGCAATGGAGACCAATTCCCTTGCCCTGCCCTACGAGTAAGCCGGCGGCACCGGCCCCGCCCTGCCCGCCGGCATCGATATCCCGGCCGGCTATTCGGCGAGGTCGGCGGCCTGCTGGCGCAGGGAGCGGATGAGGGCTTGGGCCGGCGGCGGGGTGGGGCCGGGCAGGCGGGCCAGGCTGACGCGGCGCTGTTCCTCGGGCAGGTCGTCGATGCTGATGAGGCGGACGCCGGGCGGGATGGCCGGCAGCAGCGTGGAGGGCACGGTGGTGATACCTGTTCCGGCTGCGACCAGGTGCAGTTTGGTCAGCCAGTCGCGAGCGGCGTGGTGGATGCGGGGCCGCCCGGGCAAGCCCGGCCAGACGCCCAGCAGCGGCTGGTCACTGCCTGCCGGGCCGGCAATCCACGTCTCACCGGCGAGCTGCTCGGCGGTGACGCCGGCGCGGTCGGCGAAGCGGCTGCCGGCCGGCACCGCCAGGACCAGGCGGTCCTCGATCAGCGGTTCCACCCGCAGGGGCGGATCGTCGGTGTCGGGTGAGCGGTGCGGTGGCCGGGAGGTCAGCAGGGCGAGGTCGAGGGTGCCGGTGCGCAGCGCCCGCACCAGTGATGGGGTCGTGCCCTCCCGCGTGGTCACCCGGGCGCGGGGGTGCTCCCGGCGCAGGGCCGCCAGGGCGCCTGCCACGAGCACCGCTCCGGCGGCGGGGAAGAAGCCGAGCCGCACCGGGCCGGTTTCGTCCTCTGCTCCGCGCAGCTCCCGGTCGGCCGCATCCAGCGCATCGAGCGCGGTCACGGCGTGTTGCAGCAAGGAACGGCCCGCCGAGGTCAGCCGCACGCCGCCGGGATAGCGGTCGAACAGCCGAACGCCGGTGGCCTGCTCCAGGGCTGCCACCTGTCGGGAGGCGGCCGACTGCGTGTAGCCCAACTCCTGGGCCGCAGCCGTGAAGGTGCCCCGCTCGGCCACCTCGCGCAGCACCCGCAGCCCAACCAGTGTGACGTCCATGAGCGGACAGCATATCCGCCATGCACAGCATTCGTTGGCGGAATGGCAGCGGCGTTTCTAGCGTGAATAGCGTGAACGAACAATCCGCCAACCGGGCCTCCGAACTGGGAGGCCGGTTGCCCCTCCTGTTTCCCAACGGCCTCGACGAGGCGCAGCGCGCCGTCTACGACAGGCTCGGGACCACGCGCCTGCCCGGCGCGGACGAGGCCGGCTACCTGACCGTGCTTCCCGACGGGCGGTTGATCGGCCCGTTCAACGCCATGCTGCGCAAGCCGGGCATAGCAATGCCCTTGCTGGAGTGGGTGCAGGCGATCGCGCGTACCGGCATCCCGGCCGATGTCCGCGAAGTGGTCATACTCGCCGTGGCCGCCCAGTGGCAGGCAGAGTATGCGCTCTACGCCCACACCGCGGCCGCCGTGCGTGCCGGCGTGCCCGAGGCCGCGATCGAGGCGCTGCGGCGCGGCGACACGCCCCGCGGCCTGCGTGCCGAGGCCGATGTCGCCCATCGCCTGGCCACCGCCCTCGTCCGCGACCACCGGGTACCACCAGCCCTCTACGCCGACGCGGTGGCCGCGTTCGGCGCGGACGGGCTCGTCGCGTTGGTCAACCTCATCGGCCAGTACCTCAACACCAGCGCGCTGCTGACCTGCTTCCAGATCCCCGCACCCGCTGGTTGACCCGCACCCCGCACCAAACCGCACGAGAAAGACAAGGAACGGAAATGCCGCTGATCAACGTCCACCTGCGCCGGGGAACCGCCCCCGAGTACCGCCGCAACGTATCCGCTGCCATCCACAAAGCCATGGTCGACGTCTTGCAGATCCCCGAGGACGACCAATTCCACGTCTTCCACGAGGTCTCACCCGACAACTTCCACATGCAGCCGGTCGTTTTCGGCCTGCCGCGCAGCGAGCACACCATGTTCATCCAGTTGTCCTTCAACCAGCGCACAGCCGAGCAGAAGAACGAACTGTTCCAGGCGATCGTGGGCAACCTCCGGCGGTTCGCCGACGTCCCCGAGGAGGACGTCATGATGGTGGTCCTCGAAACGGCCCGCGAGAACTGGTGGGCCGCCGGCCGCGTTGTCAACCCCGAAACCGGCTACGACGCGCGCATGACCGATGCCCCTGCCGAAACCGCTGCCGGGAACTGATCCGCGTTACCGTCCCGCCCCGGGAGTACCGACGGTTCTTGCAGCTTCCAGGGTTGTCGCCGCCGCGCTGCAGGCTGCGCGCGCAATGATCCCGCGGCGGAGCGTTTCCGGCGGTGCGGCGGGGTTCCGGGGCAGCGCGCAGCCCCGGCCCGCTGGAAACGCTGGTGCTATGTTGGAAACAGCTGAAACGTTGCCGTATGTACCGAGTTGTCCATACTGGTGACCGGCCTGGAGGTGGATTAATGATCAACCCGGACAGTTGGGGCCTTTCGCCCAAGCGCAAGACGGTCCGCTCGCCCAGGATCCGCCGCGCGATCCGCGCGACCAACAAGAGCGCCAAGCCCGCACCCGCACCGAAGCCCGCGACCGGCGGCTGCTGGCCTTCGCCCTGGGGCAACGGCACCTGGAAGAACCCGCTCGGCGACTGACCCCCGCGGCAGCCGGCTGCGACCGGCCCTCCGCCCTGACCCGCAGGCGCCCCCGGACCGCTGCATTCACGCACCGCGGCCGGGGGCGCCGCTCATGTGCCCGGTCGGACTCGGGGAGCGGGGTGTGGCCGGTCTTGACCGCGGAAACACCGACGGCGCCCGACTCCGATCCCTGGATTCCAGGGTGGAGCCGGGCGCGCGCAAGTGGTGAGTGAAGGTTGTGCGGGACCCTGGCTACCCATAATTTTTCGGCAGGATTAATTAGACTCCCAGAATGACCGAAACGGGTAGCGGCACATAGAGCACCCGGGTGAACACCGCCCAGCAGAACAGGGCGACCACCGCGGCCACGCCGATGTCCAGGAGGAGGCGGCGGGGCGGGCCGAAGCCGCGGCGGATGAGGACTGAGGCGGCCACGAAGGCCACCACGCCGCTGAGGGTGATGCCGAACAGGCCGAAAGCGACGCTCCAGGAGAGTAGGAGGACGATCGCCGCCGGCAGGATCCAGCGCGGGCGCGGGCCCTCCTGCTCGGGGGCGGGCTCGGCGGCCGGTTCTTCCGCCGGTCCGTCGGCCGGGTCGGCGGTCGCCACCGCGACTCCCGGCTCCGGGGCCGGCTCAGGTCCGTCCGATTCCGTCGCCTCCGCCGTCGCCGCTGCCGGCGGTTCCGATGACCTGTCCGTTTCCGCCTGCCCCGCCTCAGGTGGCGGGTTCCCGCCGGCCGCCTGGGCATCCTGCCGCCCGCCCTTGCGGGCGCGGACCAGGGCCGTGGCCGCGATGGCCACGCCCAGCGCGGTCAGCACCGCCAGCACGAAGCGGGGGAAGATCACGTCGGTTTCCGTCGTAAAGTCCTGCTGGGTCCAAAACACCGCGGTGACCAGCAGGATCAGGGCGGCGGCGATCAGATCGCGTCGCGTGTGGCTCACTTGGTGCCCTCCTTTTCGGTGCCGTCCGCCGCCGGACCGGCGGCCGCTGCGGCCCCCGCTGCCTGCGCGGCCTGCACGCGCGCCACCCGGTTTGCCCGGAAGCGGCTCCACATCGGCCACAGCAGCGCGACCAGCACGACCACGACGATGCAGGCGCTGATGGGCCGGGTGAAGAACGACAGCCACGGGTAGGCGTCGCCGCCCGCCGTCAGCAGCCCTTGGCCCAGCCCCGCCTCGATGATCGGACCGAGCACCACGCCCAGCACCACCGCGGGCGGTGGCAGCCCCAGGTGGCGCAGGCCGTAGCCGAGCACGCCCAGCGCCAGCATGATCACCACGTCCAGCGCGTTGTTGCGCACGGCGTAAGCGCCGATCATGGTGAGCAGCGCGATCGCGGGCACCAGGTAGGTGGTGGGCGTGCGCACCACGGCCCGCTGCAGGCCGCGGCCCACGATCAGGCCCACCGGTGCCAGCAGCAGGGCGGAGATCCCCAGGGCCAGGATGAAGGTGAAGGTCAGCGACCCCTGCGTGGTGAACAGGTCGGCGCCGGGCCGCAGCCCGTGCAGCATCAGCACACCGAAGATGACCGCGTCGGCCGGTGCGCCGGGGATGCCCAGGGTCAGCAGCGGGATCAGGCCGCCGCCGACCACAGCGTTGTTGGCGGTCTCGGGGGCGACGACGCCGTCGACCTTGCCCGTCCCGAACTCCTCGGGCTTCTTGGAGGCGCGCTTGGCCTCGTTGTAGGCGATCAGGTTGGCGACGTTGCCCCCGGCGCCCGGCAGCATCCCCACAAAGGTGCCGATCACCGCGGAGCGCACGAGATTGAGCGGTCGCGAGAGCACGTCGCGGACGGTGCGGATGAGCAGCCCGCGCTGGCGCTGCCGCGATTCGCGGCGCATCGCCGCCGCCCGCGAGCCCGGGTCGACCATCAGGTCGATCATCGCCGGGACGGTGAAGAACCCGATCAGTGCCACGATCAGCGGCACACCCGCCTGCATCTGGGTGAAGCCGAAGGTGAACCGCACGTCGCCGCCCACCGGCGCGATGCCGATGGTGGAGATCAGCAGCCCGATGAATCCCGCGGCGAACCCCTTGATCAGCGACTTGGCGGCCAGCCCGGCGATCATCGTGAGGCCGAAGATCCCCAGCCAGAAGTACTCCTGGGGGCCGAACGCCAGCACGACGTCGGCGATCGCCGGCCCGAGCAGCATCAGGGCGACGACACCTACCAGGCCGCCGACGACCGAACCGGTGGTCACCGCGATGATCGCGATCTCGCTGCGGCCCTTGCGGGTCATGGGGTAGCCGTCGAACGTCGTCGCGATGGATGAGGGTGTGCCCGGCGAGTTCACCAGGATGGCGGTGAACGCGCCGCCGTAGATGGCGCCCGAGTAGAACGCGCCCATCAGCACGAGTCCGCGGGCGGGGTCGAGGGTGAAGGTGATGGGCAGAAGGAGCGCGAGGCCGACTGTTGCGCTGAGCCCTGGGGTGGCGCCGACCGCCATACCGGCGATGACACCCACCAGGCAGAGCAGCAGCGTCTGCGGGGTGGCGACCTGCGCAAGAGCTTCGTCGAAACCGGGGAACATGGTTGCTCCTGGCATTGGATGAGCAGGTGGGGGCGGACACGGCGCCGGGGTAGTACCCGTGTCGCCGTCCGCCGCGGCGGGTGCCGGTGCCGGTCCCGGCGCTGTTCCGGTGCCGGCCGGCTGCACCCGCGGCAAGCCGCGGCCCCATGGGGCGGGGCCGGGGGAGTCAGCCGTTCAGCATGTCGAAGCGCCGCAGCAGGTCCTCGGACAGCTTGGTGCGTTCCCGGGTGAACTCCACCGCCTTCTCCGGGCCCATGTCCTCAATGTGGAAGCCGAGGCTCTTCGCCTTCTTCAGGAACGCCTTGTCCTGGTTGACCTGGGCAAACGCGTCGGCGAGGACGTCGATGACCTTGCGGGGCGTATCGGGCGGGACCGCGGCTCCGCGCCAGGCCCCCTCGACCACGTCGAAACCGCTTTCCCGCAGCGTGGGCACGTCGGGGAACTCCGGTACGCGGTCCTCGGCGGCGATGGCCAGTACCCGCATGCCTTTGTCCTGCAGTTTCAGCGCCTCGGTGTTGTAGGTCATCAGTGCGTCGACCTGGCCGCCCAGCAGCGCGGGCGAGGCCGCCGCGGTACCGCTGAAGGGTACGTAGGTCAGCTTGCCCTCGGACTGGTCGGCCAGCGCCAGAGTGCCGATGTGGTTGGCGCTGAAGGCGCCGCTGCCGCCCAGGCTCAGCTCGGTCTCGGTGGAGCGGCCGATGAAGTCGCCGACGCTGCGGTACTCGCTATCGCCGCTGACCACAAGGGCGTTGGGGGTGCTCTGGAAGATGTAGGCCCAGTTGATCTGGTCGGTCTCGTAGCCGGCCTGGTCGCGTGCCAAGGGTTGGAGAATGACGTGCGGCAGGTTGGCGCCCATCACCAGGTAGCCGTCGGGGCGGGCCTGGTGGACCAGTTCCGACCAGCCCACCGCCCCGCCGCCGCCCGGGCGGTTGTTGACCACCACCGACACCCCCAGCGCATCCTCCAGCGGCTGCTGCTGCAGGCGGGCGGTGATATCGGACTCGCCGCCCGGGTCGAACGGCAGTGTGTAGGTGAGGCTGCGGGAGGGGTAGGCGGAGATGTCGCCTCCGGCCGGTGCGCTCTGGGTGGCGCAGGCCGCAAGCGGCAGGGGCAGTGCGGCCGTGGTCAGACCGGCCAGGAACGCCCTGCGTGAAGGTTGCATCGTCGTTCCTCCTCGTGCCGGAGCGGCACAACGGAGATGGGGGGTCTGGGACGGCGGGCGGCCGCCGCCCCGCGGGCCGCGGCGGGCGGACCGCCGCGGCCGTCGTCGCCTGCCCCCGCCTGGCGGCGGAGGGCAGGATTCACAGCCGTTCGCGCAGCATGCTGTGCAGCGCGGGCTTGAGTTCGATCCCGATTCCCGGGGCCTCGGGCAGCTCCACCCGGCCGCCGGTGACGGGCGTGGTCTCGGCGAAGCCGCCGAACGGCTCGAAAACCTGCGGATAGGACTCGCACCCGCCGAAGCCGAAGGCCGCGGCCATGGCGAGGTTGATCTGGTTGCCGCCGTGCGGGCAGCAGTTGGCCGGTGTCCAGCCGCCGAGGGCCAGGTCGCGCAGCATCGCGTCGTACTCGGCCACCCCGTAGCTGAGCGAGGGGTCCATCTGCAGGACGTCCCGCCGCGGGCGCAGGCCGCCGTAGCGGCGCAGGTTGCGCACGTCAGCGGCCGAGAACAGGTTCTCGCCGGTGGCCAGGGCGCCCGGGTACTCCTCGGCCAGTACCGCATGGGAGCGGTAGTCCAGCGGGTCGACGGGCTCCTCGTACCACATCAGGTCATAGTCGCTCAGCGCCCGCGCGTACTCCAGTGCCTGGGGCAGATCAAAACGCCCGTTGGCGTCGACCGCCAGCCGCGAGTCCGCCGGCAGCAGCTCCAGCACCGCCTCGATCCGGCGCATGTCCTCGGCCAGCGGTGCGCCGCCGATCTTGATCTTGACGTCGCGGTAGCCCATCTCCAGGTAGCCGCCGATCTCCGAGCGCAGCCCTTCGATCGGCTTGTCCGGGTGGTAGTAGCCGCCCGCGGCATAGATCCACACCGACGTCGCGGGTTCGGGGCCGGTGCCGAAGCGCCGGTGCAGCAGCCGGAACAGCGGCAGCCCGGCGGCTTTGGCGGCCACGTCCCACATGGCCATGTCCAGGGTGCCCACCGCCACGGCGCGGTCGCCGTGCCCGCCGGGTTTCTCGTTGGCCATGGCGACCCGGTGCACCGCTACGGGGTCGATGTGGCCGGTCTCGGGGTCGGTGAGCGCCTCGGCGGGCGCCTCCTCGACCCGCGGCAGCATGCGGGTGGCGAGGATGCCCGACTGGGCGTAGCGGCCGTTGGAGTGGAAGCCGTAGCCCACGACCGGCTCGCCGCCGACGACGAGATCGGTGTGCACGGCCACGATCGACACCGTCATGCGGGAGAAGTCGATGACCGCGTTGCTGATACGGGAGGCGATGGGTGCCTCGCTGTGGGTGATCTTGGTGATGCGCAATGTCGCCCCTGTAGTGGTGGGTGGCTGATCGGGAAACCCGGCGCGCGGGCCCGCGGCGGTTCGCGGCCCGCGCGCCCGCGGTCACATCCGGTCGATCAGCGCCTTGGTGACGTCGTCGGTGGTGGCGCGGCCGCCCAGGTCGGGGGTGAGCACCCCGTCGCGGGTGACCTCGGCGATGGCCCGCTCAAGCGCTGCGGCCGCCTGCGGCAGGCCCAGGTGGTCCAGCATCAGCGCCGCGCTGCCGAACGCGCCGATCGGGTCGGCGAGGCCTTGGCCGGCGATGTCGGGCGCCGAGCCGTGGACCGGCTCGAACATGCTGGGGAAGCGGCGCTCCGGGTTCAGGTTGGCGCTGGCGGCCACGCCGAGGCTGCCCGCGAGCGCGCTGCCGAGGTCGGAGAGGATGTCGGCGTGCAGGTTGGAGGCCACGACGACCGATAGGCTCTGCGGCTGCAGCACGAAACGCGCCGCCATGGCGTCGACCAGCACCCGCTCGGCCTCGACGTCGGGGTAGTCCGCGGCGACCCGGTCGAAGACCTCGTCCCACAGCACCATCCCGTACTGCTGGGCGTTGCTCTTGGTGACACCGGTGACCTTGGGCCGGTCGCGCGTGCGGGCCAGGTCGAAGGCGTAGCGGATGATCCGTTCGCACCCGGTCTCGGTGAACAGCGCCGACTGCACGGCGACCTCGTGGCCGGGGCCGCGGCCGGCGAGGTTGCGTCCGCCCAGCCCGGCGTACTCGCCCTCGCTGTTCTCGCGGACCACCACCCAGTCCAGTTCGCCGCCGTCGTCGCCCCGGGTCTCGCGCAGCGGGCTGCGCACGCCGGGCAGGAACCGCACGGGGCGGATGTTGGCCCACTGGTCGAACCCCTGGCAGATGGCCAGGCGCAGACCCCACAGGCTGACGTGGTCGGGCACGGTCGGCCAGCCCACCGCACCGAAGAAGACGGCGTCGAGGCCGCGCAGCCGGTCCAGACCGTCCTCGGGCATCATCCGCCCGTGCTCGGCGTAGTACTGCGAGCCCCAGTCGAACTCGCGCCAGGTGATGTCGAAGGGTTCGGGGCCGCGCCGGGCCAGCTCGGCCAGCGCGGTGCGGGTGGCGTCGACGACCTCGGGCCCCACCCCGTCGGCGGGGATGGCGGCGATGGTCAGTGGGCGTGGGGCGCTGATGGCAGGGCTCCTTCTGCGTTTGCTGCCTGCGGTGGCATCGGCTGAGTCGGGGCAAAGTGGGAGGGGCGCCGGGTCAGGCGGCGGCGACGGCCGCCGCAACGGCCTTGCCGAGGTCCTCGGTGCCGGCGGAACCGCCCAGGTCGGGGGTCAGCGGCGCCCCGGGCGCGGACAGCACGGACTCAACCGCGGCGAGGATCCCGGCCGCGGCCTCGGCGGCCCCCAGGTGGTCGAGCATCATCGCCGCCGACCAGATCTGCCCGATGGGGTTGGCGATCCCGCGGCCGGCGATGTCGGGCGCCGACCCGTGCACGGGTTCGAACATGGAGGGGTGGCGGCGCTGGGGGTCGATGTTGGCCGACGGGGCGACGCCGATGGTTCCGGTGACGCCGGGGCCCAGGTCGGAGAGGATGTCGCCGAACAGGTTGCTGCCGACGACGACGTCGAAGTGCTGCGGCTGGAGCACGAACTTGGCGGTGAGGATGTCGATGTGCTCCTGCTCGGTGGCGACGCCTGGGTACTCGGCGGCGATCGCGCGGAAGCGCTCGTCCCAGTAGGGCATCGAGTGGTAGATGCCGTTGGACTTGGTCGCCGAGGTCACCAGCGCGCGCTCGCGCCGCTGGGCGAACTCGAAGGCGTAGCGCAGGATGCGGTCGGTGCCGCGCCGTGTGAACACCGACGCCTGCATCACCATCTCGCCGGGGGTGCCCTCGCTCTGCCGGCCGCCCAGCGTGGAGTACTCGCCCTCGCTGTTCTCGCGGACCACCCAGAAGTCGATGCTGCCGGGTGCGGCATCGCGCAGCGGCGAGGTCACCCCCGGCAGCAGCCGGACCGGGCGCAGGTTGACGTACTGGTCGAACTCGCGGCGGATCGGGATGAGCAGGCCCCACAGCGACACGTGGTCGGGAACCCCGGGGTAGCCCACGGCGCCGAGCAGGATCGAGTCGTGGCCGCGCAGCCGGTCGATGCCGTCCTCGGGCATCATCCGGCCGGTCCGCCGGTAGGTCTCGCAGCTCCAGTCGAAGTTGCGGAACGCGAATTCCACCCCGTAGCGGGAACCGGCGGCCTCAAGAACCCGAAGGGCTTCGGGCATGACCTCATTGCCGATCCCGTCTCCGGGAATGACCGCGATTTCAAAGCGCTGCACACCGTCTCCCCACACGTCTGGGCCGATTCCGCGCCGTCGATTTCCCGGCACAGCGCCGCCGCGGACACCGCTGACCGGGTCGCAAACGACGTGGAATGACCTGGTTCACTCGGTGGACATCTAAATTCAATAATGAGTCGAATGTCCAACTGCCATTGGTGATTCCATCGATAGGCGGAGCCTATGGGAGGCAGTGCGAACGTCTGCGGGAAAGCGATTCCGGCGGCCGCATCCGCGATGCGGGCACCTGTTTTCCGGGGCCCGGTCCGGGCGGCGGGTAGCGGGTGCGGGCGCCGCGGCGTGCGGGCAGCCGCCACCGCACACCCCCTATCGGTGCGTGTTGTGCGCCGAGGCCAGGGCGATGTCGCGGAAGGCGCGCGCGGCCGGCGTGAGCGGCGCGTCTCGGTTCAGCAGCGAGATCCGGATCCAGGTGGGCGGATCCAGATCCAACACCTGAGCGCCGCCGCTGCGGGCGGTCCGGGTCCAAGACTCGGTCAGCACCGCCACCCCCGCCCCGTTGAGCACCAGCGGCAGGATCGCCTCGCGGTGCCCGGCTTCCACGGCGATCTTCAGGTCGGTGCCGTCGGCGCGGATGCGGTCGACGATGTGCCGCTGGCGGCTGCCGGTCGGCGCGGCGATCACGCGCTGCCCGCCGAGGTCGTCCCAGTGGACCCGCCCGCGGTCGCCGAAGGCATGGTCCGGCGGTGCCACGAGGATGAACTTCTGCACCTCGACGGGGTGCTCCTGCACCCCCACCGGCCGCAGCGGGTCGCCGGAACCCACCAGCGCCAGCTCGCAGGCGCCTTCGCGCACCATGTCGATGGCTTCGGGCGGGGTGAAGACCGCCGAGACGTTCACGGTCACGCCGGGGTAGTGCTCGGCAAACCGCGTGATGATGGTGGTCAGCGGCTCGACGGCCTGCGAGGGCATCGCCGCGATGTCGACCTCGCCCGAAAGCATCCCTTTGATCGACTCCACGCTGGCGCGCGTGGTGTCGAGCCCGCGCAGCACCTGGCGGGCGGGCTCGACCATGGCCCGCCCCGCCGGGGTGAGCTGCACGCGCCGCCCTACCCGGTGGAACAGCGCCGCACCCAGTTCGCGCTCCAGGCGCTGGATGGCCTGGGAGAGCGAGGGCTGGGCGACGTGCATCCGCACCGCCGCCCGGCTGAACCCCTGGTGGTCGACGATCGCGAGGAAGTACTCCAGTTGGCGCGTGTCCATACGACATCCCGTGTTCGCGTGTTCCCGTATTCCAGGCAGTGCGCGTGCCCGTGCCGGTGGGAGCCGCCGCGGTCGATAGGCACAACCTATCGAAGCCCGTTGGCCGGCCCGACGGCGCACCGGCCGGTATACCGCCCGGTCCCAGGGTCTCCGGGACGCGCGGGGGATCGGCAGCCGTGCCGAAAACGAGATTGCTTCGCGGTGAACCGGCAGTGTAGCTCCGGAGTCGAATGAGGGTCCGGACGACTTGGAGGCCCCCATCCTTTCCCGCTTATCCGCCCCCCGCGTTGCACCCGCCGGCCGGCCCCGCCGCCGCACCGCCTTCCCGGCTGCCGCCGCTGCCGCCGTGTGCCTGCTGACCGCCTGCGGCGGCGGCTCCGCTGCAGACCCGGCCGCGCCCGGTCCGGACCACCCGGCCCCGACCGGCGAACCGGACGTCGACTTCAACGGCGACGGATACGCCGACTACGCGGTGGAGGGCTGGCAGGGCGCGAGCTACACCAGCGAGCCCTACGTCGGCGCGCTGCTCGGCGGCCCCGGCGGACTCAAGCCCGGCCGCAGCGTGGTCCGCACCCAGCAGGGCCTGCAGATCCCGCCGGACAAGACGTCCGGCGGCAACCGGCTAACCACGGGCGGGACCGCCGACTTCGACGGCGACGGGTTCACCGACATGCTCGTGTGGTCCAAGACCGGATACCTGGTGTGGGGCGGTCCCAACGGCCTCGCGAAGAAGGCGGTCGCGCTGCCGTGGGACGCGGACGGTTCCACCAAGGACGGAATAGGAGCCGATCGGGCGGTTGGCGACTTCGACGGCGACGGAGCAGTCGACATCGCGCTGCTCGGCTTCCGCCTCGACACCGACCCCCAGCGCTACGAGGCCTCCTTCGTCCGAGGCCCGTTCGACCGCTCGGGTGCGCCCAGCGCGATCGAGGAGTTGCCGCTGCCGCTCGATGCGGAGGACGGCCTGACCGCCGACCGGATCGACGCCTTCGACGCCAACGGCGACGACGCCATGGACCTGATGATCCTCCGCCAGTACGACGAGTCGCCCGCCCCCCACATTGTCCTGGCATCGGACGGCGACGGGCCCGCGGCCGAGCGCCTGGCCGACACCCCGCCCGGCCACGAGGCCGAGTCCGGCGACTTCGACGGTGACGGGGCGACGGACCTGCTCATCGGCGCGCACGGGATACCCAACAACGAGAACCTTGAGGGCGCCGACGACCCCGAACTGCACCCCGGCTACGTGGACGTCTACCCCGGTGCGGCGGGCTTCGCAACGGGCGAGCCGGCGCGCATCACCCGCGCCACACCCGGCGTAGCGGGCAAGGCCAAGGACGCCGACGGGTTCGGCGAGACCGTCCTCACCGCCGACGTGCAGGGCGACGGTTACGACGACGCCGTGGTCGACCCCGGACCGGCCGGTGACCGCTGGAGTGCGACCCTGCTCGGCGGGTCGCCCGAGGGGCTGACCCGGGCCACCACCGTCGAGCTGGCGGCCCCCGAGGCCGGAGACTCCGCGGACTTCAGCTGGGAACCCGGGGAGCTGCGCGACTACGACGGCGACGGTACCGCCGACCTGCTGCTCTTCGAGCCGTACGCGGACGAGGGCGGCCCGGACTCGTATTCCGCGTTCGCGGTCTACCGCGGTACCGAAAACGGATTCGCCACCAAACCGAACCGGTTCACCACGAAGGGGTTCTGAACGAGGAGCGGGTGGGTGCGGCCGGGGTAGACCGGCCGCACCTACCCGCGATGGGGCATCCGGCGGGCCGAATAGGGCTCGGGCGCTTTCCGACACGGGCGGCGGCGCCGATCGGTGCCGCCGCCCGTGCGGCGCGGCCGGCGCTGCCCGGTCGCTGACTGCGGGCGCGTCGGCGGGCTGTGCACGGTGCCGCGGATTCCGAGTTGACCTAAACCAATGTTGAGGGAGCAGGGTTGTGCATGTGAGGGCGCGGACCGGCCGGTTCCACACAGGTTCCGGCCGAGGCCGCGCGCCCCGGCCGCCACACGCGGCACGGACAGCGCAAGAACCGCAATCGCACACAACCGGAGGAATCCAATGGCAGAGAACCGCCCGATCCTGGTCACCGGGGCGACCGGCAACGTCGGCAAGCACGTCGTGCGCAGGCTGCTGGAAGAGGAGGGGCGCGCCGTCCGCGCGCTGACCCGCGACCCCGCACGGGCCGACCTGCCGGAGGGCGCCGAGGCCGTCGCAGGCGACCTGGCCCACCCCGGCAGCCTGGGGCCCGCGCTCGAAGGCATCGACGCGGCGTTCCTGGTGTGGCCGAGCCTGGAGGCCGACAAGGCGGCCCCCGAAGCCATCCCGGCGATCGCCGCCCGCGCCCGCAACATCGTCTACCTGTCGGCGATGGGCCTGCCCGAGCACGACGGTCCCGACGCGCCGAGCGAAGGCATCCTGGGGTCGCACATGCTGCTGGAGCGGTTGATCCGGAAGTCGGCGGCGGACTGGACGTTCGTGCGGGCGGGCGGGTTCGCCGCCAACCTGGCGGGCTGGATCCCGCAGATCCGCGCGACGGGCACGGTCCGCGCCGCCTTCGCGGAACTGGCGCGGCCGCTGATCCACGAAGCCGACATCGCCGAGGTCGCGGTGCGGGCACTGACCGAACCCGGCCACTCCGGCGCGTCCTACGAGATCACCGGGCCCGAGCCGGTCACCCAGGCCGAGCAGGCCCGCATCATCGGCGAGGAGTTGGGCGTGCCGGCGCGCTTCGAGGAACTGTCCGCAGAGGAAGCGGTGCAGGCCTTCATCACCGACGGGCTGCCCGCGCAGCTGGCCCAGGACATCGTCCAGGGCCAGGCCGCCATGGCCGAGCAGCCGGAGTCCACCACCGACACGTTCGAGAAGGTCGCCGGCGTGCCGCCGCGCAGCTTCCGGCAATGGGCCGCCGACCGCGCCGGCGGTGCGGTCGCCCGCGCCTGAACCGGGGCGCGGTCCGGGGGAGCGGGCGCGCGGCGCAGGGGGCGCAGTGGGTTGGAGTGGGACGATCCGGGCGAACACTTGGCCGTGGTTTGGGGGGAATGTCAGCGGCGCTTGTTAGCTTCGCAGCATGGCAAAGACGATGTTTGTGAACCTGCCCGTCGCCGACCTGCAGACCTCCGTGGATTTCTTCACGGGGCTCGGCTTCGAGTTCAACCCCGACTTCACCGACGAGAACGCCACCGCGATGATGGTCGGTTCCGACGCCATAGTGATGCTACTGGTCAAGGACTTCTTCCAGAGCTTCACCAAGAAGGATGTCGCCGACGCCAGAGCCTCCACCGAGGCGATCATCGCCGTCTCCGCCGACAGCCGCGAGGAGGTCGACGAGACGGTGAACAAGGCGCTGGCAACGGGCGGCAGCCCCGCCAACGAGCCCATCGAGGGGCCGGGCATGTACGGGTGGAGCTTCCAGGACCCCGACGGCCACCTGTGGGAGTACGTGTACATGGACCCCAGTGCCATGGGGTCTTCTTAGGGAGCGGGAGAGTTCCCGGGCGGGCGCTCGGGTTTCCGGCGATGGTCATGCTGAAATGCCTGTCCCAGCCTTGGAATCCGGGCATTTCCGCAGGGTCGGTGCGCCGCCGCCCCGGCCGCCTGCGGTGGGACCGGTGACCGCCCGCCCCCGCCGCCCGCGGCCGTTGCCGCTGCTTTTCAGTCCGGGTCGCCTGTGGTCGGCCGCGGGCAAGGCCGCCGAGCGGACCCGCCGGCCGCCGAGCGCGGTCCGTCCTCGGCGGGTGCGGTAGGTACCTACTCACGAGTCGGAACGTGCGCGCTTCAGCATGCCCGAAAACACTGGTGCTTGTCGGACAAATTTGTCGGATAAACGAAGTTTGTCGGGCTTGAAAAGCAGGAACCGGTGCCGAATGCGGATTTCGCGCTCGATTGCCGCTACGTGTCCGGAGTGGGCTACGGTAAGTTTCGGATCACCCCCATTGGCCGTCGCACTGGCTGCACCGGGACTGGCCGTCTTGCCTTGCAACGGATCTGGGGTCCGATGCGGGCCGGGGTTCCGCCTGCCTCCAACAGCCGACGAGGACCTGATCGATGTCAGCACGTGTATCCGAAAGAGACCAGCCGCACCATTCACCCCAGACCGCCCAGGCGAGCGGGCCGCAGCGATCACCGAACCCACCGAGCTCGCCGGCGATGCTGGCCGTGCTCGCGTTCTGTGCCGCGGCAATCGTGCTGGCCGTCGCCTGGTATTGGGTCGTCTACGCCGTACCTGCCGGATCCCAACCGCTCATGACCGTGGTCGGCTCGGTCATGGGCGTGCTGCTGGCGGCGGCGACCGCTGTGGCGACGTACCAGAGCGCCGCGGCCGCCGCCGGCCGCGACCGCGCCGCACGGGCCGAGGAGCGCGTCGCCCGAGCCGAGCACGAGATGGCCGGACTGGAGCAGGACCTGCGCCAGTTCGCGCACGACGGCATCCCCGACCTGCGCCGCCGCATCAGCGCGGGCGCCACCACCGACGCCGCGATCGCCGATATGTCCCAGCCCGCGCAGGAGGCGCTGCGCTCCCTGCTGGTCCAGCTCGGCCAGACCCTGGGCCAGGCCGAACGGCGCGGCGCGGCGGCCATGGCCGCCTGCGCGGGTACCGCGGCCCGCGTCCAGGCGCAGGTCACCAACCTGCTCGCCCAGCTCCGCGAGTTGGAGGACCGCTACGGCGACCAGGACGGCGTCTTCGGCGACCTGCTCGAACTCGACCACCAGGTCTCCCAGATGGGCCGGCTGGCCGACAGCTTCGCGCTTCTCAGCGGCGGCCGTTCGGGACGCCGCTGGACCAAGCCCATCGTCATGGAGAGCGTCCTGCGCGGCGCCATGGGCCGTATCTACGCGTTCCGCCGCGTGCGGGTGCACTCCACCAGCACCGCCGCGATCGTCGGCTACGCCGCCGAGGGTGCGATGCAGGCCCTGGCCGAGCTGATGGACAACGCCGCCAACTTCTCCGCGCACAACACCGAGGTGCACGTGTACGTGGAGGAGGAGGACACCGGGATCATGGTCACCGTCGAGGACAGCGGCCTGGGCATGCGCCCCCGCGAACGCCGCCGCGCCGACCAGTTGGTCTCCGAGCCCCACGACCTCACCAACATGTCCGGTACCCGCATGGGGCTCGCGGTCGTCGGCCGGGTCGCCGCCAAGTACGGGCTGACCGTCAGCTTCCGGCCGTCCTCGCGCGGCGGTACCGGCGCCGTCGTGCTCATTCCCCAGCACCTGATCACCCGACCCCGGCAGGACCTCGAAATGCCCGCTCCGCCGCCCCCGCCCCGGGAACCCCAGCCCGCGGCGGTCGCCGCCCCCGCCTCGGCTGCGGAGGCCGCCGAAGGCCCCTCCGGCGCCGAGCGCAACCTGCCCAAGCGGCGCCGCGGCCAGACACTGGCCAACGCCGAGACCCAGCAGCATGCGCCGCGGACCGAGCCCAAGCGCGACCGCGGCGGCGACCCCGGATCCCGCTTTGCCGCCTTCCGCCAGTCCGGCACCGCCCGCGGGCGAGAGACCGGCCCGGAGGACACGTCCCCGTGACCGCCGGGCACCGGCCCGCGTAAACCGGCTGATTCCCGCTGATTCCCGCTCAACGCAGTCCCGGCCCCCGGCCGCTAACGAGCGCGGAGCGCGACACCAGGGCGCCGGAGCGCCCGCAGCACCAGTGCGGGGCGCCGTCGCGCACGGCCCCGACCCCCCGCAACCACTGAACCGAGGAGTGGCACAGATCCCATGAGCACAGCAGACCGCGGCCTTGACTGGTTGCTTGAGAACCTGCTCGCGAAGACCCCCGGCGCTCGGCATGCGCTTGTGCTGTCCAGGGACGGGCTGAAAATGGTCTTCACCTCCCAGCTGGACGGAGACCGCGCCGACCAGCTCTCCGCCATCGCCGCCGGGATCCAGAGCCTGTCGCTGAGCGCCTCCGCCGAGTTCGGCGACGGGATCACCTCCGGCCAGGCCATGGTGGAGTTCGCCGGCGGTGTCCTGCTCATCGTCCCGGCGGGGGCGGGCGCCCACCTGGCCGTGGTCGCCGAGGAGGACACCGAGGTCGGCGTGGTGGGCCACAACATGAACGAGCTCGTCGAGCAGCTCGGCTCCTACCTCACCGCCGATCCGCGGATGCCGCAGTACAGCGGTGACCCCGCATCATGAACCCCAAACCGATCGACCGCGAAGACCCGGACCGCCTCTACACCGTCACCGGCGGGCGCAGCCGCGCCGACGAAAGCGCCTTCGACTCCGTGACGCTGATCGTCAGCGAGTGCGAACCCAAGGCGGGCATGCAGTCCGAGCACGTGCGGATCCTGCGGATGTGCCAGCGGCCCACCGCGGTCGTGGAGGTCTCCGCCGAACTGCGCATGCCGGTGAGCGTGGTCAAGATCCTGCTGCGGGACCTGCTGGACACCGGCCGCATCACGGTGCGCCACCCGTCCTCGGCCTCGTCCGCGGCCCACGCGCATTCCCCCGCCCCCGAGACCCTGAAGCAGGTGCTCGATGCACTCCAACGCCTCTGAAGCCCCCGCTCCCGCCGCCCGGCCCGGTACCGCGCCCGAGGACCAGCTGCCCGCAGCCGCCCAGGACGCGCTGAAGATCGTCGTCGTAGGCGGCTTCGGCGTGGGCAAGACGACCATGGTCGGCACGGTCAGCGAGATCCGCCCCCTCAGCACCGAGGAGGTCATGACCGAGGCGGGCGTGGGCATCGACGACCCCTCGGGAGTGCGCAGTAAGACCACCACCACCGCGGCCTTCGACTTCGGCCGCATCACCATCACCCAGGACAAGGTCCTCTACCTGTTCGGCGCGCCGGGCCAGGAGCGGTTCTGGTTCCTGTGGGACCAGCTCTTCGCCGGCAGCCTGGGCGCGGTCGTGCTCGTGGACTCCCGCCGGCTGGAGGAGTCGTGGTATGCGGTCGACCGGCTGGAGGCGCACGGCATGCCGTTCGTTGTGGCGGTCAACCGGTTCGAGCCCGGCCCGGACCTGGAGCGGCTGCGCGACGCGCTCTCGCTGGCCCCCGACGTCCCGCTCGTCGAATGCGACGCGCGGAGCAGGGACGACTGCAAGGCCGTGCTGATCTCCCTGGTCCGCCACCTGAACAACCTGTACACACCGTCGCCCGCCAGGGAGGGCACGCCGTGACCGACACCTCCGATTCCCCCCAGAGCGCCCCGCAGGCGCCGGAGACCGCGGGGGTACCGATGGCCGGATACCCCGATCACGACCAGGCGGTGCGGTTCTACGGTCCGCAGATCGCCGACGATCCGGCCGCCCTTTACCACGACATGCGCTGGCGCTTCGGCCCGGTCGCACCGATTCTGCTCGACGGCGACGTCCCGGCGTGGTTCGTCATGGGCTACCGCGAGATCCACTACGTCACGAGCAACCCGCAGTGGTTCGCGCGCGACTGCCGCCGGTGGAACCTGTGGGACTACATCCCCGACGACTGGCCGCTGATGCCCTACGTCGGCTGGACCCCTTCGGTGATGTTCGCCGAGGCCGGCGAGCACCAGCGCCGCGCCGGGGCGCTGGGCGACGCCCTGGACGCGGTGGACCGCACCGAGCTCGCGCTGATCTGCCAGCGGGTCGCCGACGACCTCATCAACGACTTCAGCGGCGATGGCCGCGCCGATCTGGTGGCCCAGTACGCCCATCAGATCCCGGCCCGGGTCATCGCCGAAATGTTCGGTCTGCCGCCGTCCGATGTCCCGGTGCTGGTGCGCGACATCCTCGACTCGCTGGACGTCAAGGGCAATGCCGCCGAGGCGCACCAGCGGGTGCACGCGCGCATGCAGCAGCTGGTCGCCGACGCCCACGGGCGGCCGGGCCAGGACGTGCCCACGCGGCTGCTGGAGCACTCGGCCAAGCTCACCGACGACGAGATCGTCATCGACCTGCTGGTGATGATGGCCGCGGCGCAGGCGCCCACCGGCAACTGGATCGCCAACACGCTGCGGCACATGTTCGTCGACGACCGGTTCTCCATCAGCCTGCAGGGCGGGCGTTCCAGCGCCGGCCAGGCGCTCAACGAGGTGCTGTGGCGCGACACGCCCACCCAGAACTTCATCGGCCGGTGGGCGGTGCAGGCGTGCGAGCTGGGCGGGCGGCGCGTCGAGCGCGGCGACATGCTGGTGCTGGGCCTGGCGGCGGCCAACTCCGACCCGCGGGTGCAGCCCGAAGCGCAACTGGACTCCGGCGCCAACCGGGCGCACATGTCCTTCGGCCACGGCGAACACGGCTGCCCGTTCCCCGCGCCGGAGCTGGCGGAGGTCATCGCCCGCAACGCGGTCGAGGTGCTGCTGGACCGCTTGCCCGATGTGGAGCTGGCTTCGTCGGATGCGGAGCTGAAGTGGCGGCCGTCGGTGTGGATGCGGGGCCTGTACTCGCTGCCCGTTGAGTTCACCCCGGCCATCCCCAACGACAACCGGTCGCTGTAGCGGCACCGGCGTTGGCGGCCCGGCAAGGTTGGGCAGGCCCGGGGGCCGCACCGGCCCGGCAGCGGCGGCGGCCGCGCGGTGCGCGCGCCGCCGC
>NZ_BAAGYZ010000001.1:0-41193 GCF_054778995.1 Streptomonospora sediminis | reverse complement strand
ACGGGGGTCTGGGGGTCGCCCCCCGGAAGAAACAACGAAACGACCCGGCGAGGAGGACGGAGTCCTCCAAGCAGAGTCGTTCCGGAGTGAAGTGTGGAGCTGAGGGGATTCGAACCCCTGACCCCCTCGATGCGAACGAGGTGCGCTTCCGGACTGCGCCACAGCCCCTGACAACGCCCCAAATACTAGCAGCTTCCGCCCCGTGGTCCGAACGCCCCGGAACGGTGGAGCGAGCGCTCCTCCGTTCCGGGGCGTGCCGGCCGTTCCTAGTCGCCGGCCGCGCGCAGGTGGGCGTCGGTGTACTGGTCGTAGACCTGGTTGCGGCGCTCCATCAGTTCGATGACCTCGGCTTCGCGTGCCGCCTCGGCCGCTGCTGCCGCCTCCTGCGCCCGGCGGGCCGCGATCAGCCTGCGGCGGCGCCGCGCCGCCTCGGCGGCACGGCGCTCGGCGTCGGCCTTGGCCGCTTCGCGCAGCAGGGCCAGGTGGCCCACCAGGAGCACGGTCGGGGGCACCAGCACCCACCACGGACCCAGGCCGATTCCGACGCCGACTCCGGCCAGCGCCAGCAGCGTGGTCAGCCCGAAGGTGCGGCGCCGGCGCCGGGCGATGACGTTGGCCCGGCTGCGCCGCCGGGGTGCGGGAGCCGGTGGCGCCGACTCGGCCGCGAACTCCACCGCTTCTCCCTCGTCTTCCTGCTCGCCCGGTTCGCCGGCTGCTCCCCGGGCCGATGCGCGAGTGCGGTGCGGATCCGCGTCGGTGTGCTCGTGGGCGGCCGCGGCCGGCGCCGCGTTGCCGCGGCGCGTTGCCCGTCCGCGGGGCGGTGCGGCGGCACCGTGTTCGCCGGGGCCGGCGCCATCCCACTCGGTGTCCTCCCCCGCGACCGTACCGTCGCCGTCGGCATCCTCGACGCCGTCGTCCTCGGGGATGTCGTCCTCGGAGTCGGGCCCCAGGTCATCGTCGAGCTCGGCGCCGTCCTCGTCGTGTACGGCGGAGTCGCGGCGCAGCAGCATCGGCACCAGCACGATCAGCCAGACCACCACGATGGCGAGATACAGAGGAGAGCTGCTCATGACCCCTCCTCGCACCGCCGACCACAGAACAGTCCCAGACGCTCCGGCAACGAGGCTCGTTCATGGCCCATGGCGGGCGGCGGCCCGAAAACGGGCCGCACCGAGGTCACGATCCGGCGCTGCGGCCGTCCACCGTGCCCTTCGTCATTCGCCGTCCCCCATGCGCCATATGCACGTGTTGCCTGCATCGTTGGTACGTCTACGTTCCGCACGGTACGACCAGGTGTCCATAAATGCGCAGTATTCGGACCGGAGTGTCGTGAGATTACAGTCTTTCCTCTTTCCCCCGACCGCCGCATTCGCCGCTGGATACCGGGCCGCTAGGGAGAACACCCGGTGGTCAGGCGAGCTCGCAGATGGCGACCCGGCCGCCGTGCCGCCGACAACTCCGGCCGAGTAACGGCGATTATCCCGCGAACAGGGGTGCGCCGACACCGGTTTAGCTGCGCTGCCCGTTTTTACCGCCGATCGACTACTGTCACGGCCACTCGGGCTGCGGAGTTCCGCCGGCCGCGCTGTCGGATCCGGCCTCGTGGCCGCCGCGGCGCCACCGCGCCAGCAGCCCGCCGGGGACGTCCTCGGTGGTCACCGCGTAGGCGGTGTGGTCGCGCCACGCGCCGTCGATGTGCAGCTGGCGCTTGCGCAGCCCTTCCTCCCGGAAGCCGAGCTTCTGCACCACCCGCCGGCTCGCCTGGTTCTCCGGGCGGATACTGGCCTCGATCCGGTGCAGGCCCACGGTGAAGAACGAGTGGTCGACGGCGAGCGCCACCGCGGTCGGGGTGACGCCGCGCCCCGCGTAAGCGCGGTCGATCCAGTAACCCACCTGGGCTGAGCGCGCCGACCCCCAGACGATGGCGCTGACCGTGAGCTGGCCGGCGAACACGCCTTCGTAGGTGATGGCCCACGGCATGGATATCCCGTGGCGGGCCTCGCGGCGGATCGCCTGGACCATCGCCACGTAGGGCGAGAGTCCCGAGGTCTGCAGCGGCATCTCCGGGTGCGTGGGCTCCCAGGGGCGCAGCCAATCGGCGTTGCGGATGCGGGTATCACGCAGTGCGCCGGCGTCGCGCAGCCGCAGCGGGCGCAGGCCGACCGGCCCCTCCTTGAGGGTGATCGGCCAGCCGCGGATCCGGTTCACGTCGCGTCCTTCCGACACCTGCGGCCGATGGTGCGCCCGGTGGCCGGCAGGCGGGTGTGGTGTACCCGCCCGCGCAACCGGGCGGGAAACGGGTGTCGTCCCGTTCGCGTTTTCCAGTATTCCACCACCGCGGGTGCGGCGTCAGGCCACCGGCCTGTGATGGTCGCCGCCGCGCATCTGGTCGATCGCGTGGGCCAGGATCGGGCCCAGCACCGCCATACCGTCGCGGACTCCGCCGCTGGAGCCCGGGAGGTTCACCACCAGCATCCGCCGCCCGCCGTGCTCGGCCACCCCGGCCAGTCCCCGGGAGAGCACGGCCGAGGCGATGCCCTTGGCCCGGCCCGCTTCGCGCAGCGCCTCGGCGATACCCGGGATCTCGTAGACCAGCAGCGGGCGTGTCGCCTCGGGCGTGGCGTCGGACGGGTTCAGCCCGGTGCCGCCGGTGGTGATGGCGGCGTCGCAGCCCTCCTGCAGGGCGCTGCGGAGGGCATCGCCGACCGGCGGACCGTCAGGCACCACGCGCGGCGGGCCCGCGACGGCAACGCCGTCCAGGCGCACGAGTTCCTCGCGCAGCGCCGCACCGGAGCGGTCGGGGTAGACGCCCGCGGACGCCCGGTTGGAGGCGGTGATGACGGCGACGCGGTAGAGGGCGGTGCCGCCACCGGGTTCGGGTGCCTGCGCTGTGCTCACTGCGACCGCCTCCAGTGGCCGGTCTTGCCGCCGGTCTTCTCCTCCACCCGCACTCCGGTCACCACGGCTTCGGGGTCGATCGCCTTGACCATGTCCACCAGCCCCAGCGCGGCGGTCATCACGCAGGTGAGCGCCTCCATCTCCACGCCGGTGCGGTCGGCCGTGCGCACGGTCGCGCTGATGTGCACGCCTTCGTCGTGCACCTGCAGGTCGACGTCGGCGCCGTGGACCGCGATGGGGTGGCACAGCGGCACCAGGTCGGGTGTGCGCTTGGCCCCCTGGATCCCGGCGATCCGGGCGACCGATAGCGCGTCGCCCTTGGGGATCCGGTGGTCGCGCAGTGCCGCGACGGTCTCCGCCGACAGCAGCACCCGCCCGGTGGCGGTGGCCGTGCGGGCGCTGACGTCCTTGGCCGACACGTCGACCATGCGGGCGTCCCCGGCGGAGTCGAGATGGCTGAGCCCGGATGGATGGTCTTCAGGCATGGTGTGCGTCCTCCTTGGCGGGGTGGTGGGGTGGGGGATCGCGGGGCGGGGCGGAAGCTGCTGCGGGTTCGCTGCCCGATGAGCCGGATGTCAGGGGTGAGCGGGCAACCGCAGGACTTCCACCACGCTGCCTTCGGCCAGTTCGGTGGCCGATTCGGGCACCACGACCAGCGCGTTCGCCTCGGCCAGCGCCGAAAGCTGGTGGGAGCTCTGCCGCGTGGCCGGTTGGACGGTGTAGGCGGTCGGGCCGCCGCTGCCGTCGTACTCCAGTGACGCCCGCAGGAAGGACCGCCGGCCCTGCGGCGAGTGCGGCACCGGCTCCGTCAGCCGCGCGTGCACCGATGGCAGCGGATCGGGGTCCAGTCCCCGCAGCCGGCGCAGCGCGGGCCGCACGAACAGCTGGAAGGAGACGTAGGAGCTGACCGGGTTGCCGGGCAGTGTGAGGATCGGCGTGGCGGAGGGACCGACCGTGCCCGCACCCTGGGGCATGCCCGGCTGCATGGCGACCTTGTCGAAGTGCACCGTGCCCAGCCGCGACAGCACCTCTTTGACCGCGTCGTAGGCGCCCATGCTCACCCCGCCGGTGGTGAGCACGATGTCGGCCTGCACCAGCACGTCCTCGATGGTGCCCATGACGGTGGCGGGGTCGTCGCCGATGAAGCCGTGGCGGTAGGCGGCGCAGCCCTCGTCCAGTGCCGCCGCGGTCAGCATGTAGCTGTTGGACTCCCAGATCTGGCCCGGCCCGATGGGCGAGCCCGGCTCGACCAGTTCGGCGCCGGTCGACAGCACCACCACGCGGGGGCGCGGGTGCACCAGCGCGGAGCCGCGGCCCACGGCGGCCAGCACCGCGAGTTCGCCACCGCCCAGGCGCGCACCGCGCTGCAGGACGCCCGCGCCTTTTTCCACGTCCCCGCCGGCACGGCGGATGGCGTTGCCCACACGGACCGGGCGGTCGATGGCCACGGTGGCCTGGCCGCCATCGGTCCACTCCACCGGCACGACCGCGTCGGCGCCGCTGGGCAGGGGCGCACCGGTCATGATGCGTGCGCAGTGGCCGCGGCGCACGGCGGTGGCCGCGGAGTCGCCTGCGGGGATATCGGCCACAACGGGCAGGCGCACCGGGTTCTCGGCGGATGCCCCGGCGAGGTCGTCGGCGGCCACCGCATAGCCGTCCATCGCGGAGTTGTCGAACTGCGGCAGGGACACCGGGGAGGCCACCGATTCGGCGAGCACGCCGCCATGTGCCCGCAGCAGGTCCAGCTCAATGGGGTCGAGCGGTTCGACCAGGTCCAGGACGTCGCGGAGGTGCTGCTCGACGGTCTTCATCGCTGCTTCCTTCACCCACTGTCGGCGGTGCCGCCGGGTCCGGCGGCGGGTAGGCGGTGCGGCCCCGGCTGCGGACCGCTCAGGCCCCTCCGCCGGACGCCTGGTCGGCGTGCCGGTCGAGGAACTCGCGCATCCACGGCAGGAACTCCGCGGCGAGGTCGGGGCGCTCGCAGGCGAATTCCACCACAGTGCGGAGGTAGTCGATCTTATTGCCGGTGTCGTAGCGCTGCCCGCGGAACAGCACGCCGTGCACCGGTCCGCCGTCGGCGGGTTTGCGTTGGGCCAGCTCAAGCAGCGCGTCGGTGAGCTGGATCTCGCCGCCGCGCCCGGGCGGGGTCTCGCGCAGCACGTCGAACACGGCGGGGTCGCAGATGTAGCGGCCGATGACGGCCCAGCGGCTGGGCGCCTGGTCCACGGCCGGCTTCTCGACGAGGTCGGTGACGGTGACGACGTCCTCTTCACCGGTGGGTTCGATGGCGGCGCAGCCGTAGAGGGAGACCTGCTCGGGGTCGACCTCCATCAGGGCCACAACGCTGCCGCCGTAGGTCTCGCGAACCTGGATCATGCGCTGCAGCAGGGCTTCGCGGCCGCCGATGAGGTCGTCGCCCAGCAGTACCGCGAACGGCTCGTCGCCGACGTGGGATGCCGCGCACAGCACGGCGTGCCCGAGGCCGCGCGGCTCGCCCTGGCGGACGTAGTGCACCTGCGCCAGTTCGCTGGACTCGCGCACCGCGTGCAGGCGCTGGGTGTCGCTCTTGGCCCGCAGCGCCTCTTCGAGCTCGTAGGCGCGGTCGAAGTGGTCCTCGATGGAACGCTTGGAGCGGCCGGTGATCATCAGTACGTCGTCCAGGCCGGCGCCGACGGCCTCCTCGACGACGTACTGGATCGCCGGCTTGTCGACGATGGGGAGCATTTCCTTGGGGGTCGCCTTGGTGGCGGGCAGGAACCGGGTGCCCAGACCGGCCGCAGGTACGACGGCCTTGCCGACACCGGAGGGGCGTGCTGTATCTGTCATGTCGGCACTTTAGGACACCGGCCCGGGCGCGGGTGCCCGGCGCGCGCGTGCGGCTCCGGGGACGGGCAGGGC
Source organism: Streptomonospora sediminis (assembly GCF_054778995.1). Taxonomy (NCBI): domain Bacteria; kingdom Bacillati; phylum Actinomycetota; class Actinomycetes; order Streptosporangiales; family Nocardiopsidaceae; genus Streptomonospora; species Streptomonospora sediminis. Next base: position 35,397 of record NZ_BAAGYZ010000001.1, on the reverse strand, counting down.
GCGGGGGTGCGGCGGTCCTGCCGGAACTGCCCGGCGGTTCCTGCGCGCCGCGCCCCGCGGCGGGCGCGCGGCGGGCGCGTGTGCGCGGGGACGGCTCCCGGCTTCGCCGCATGTGCGGACCGCCTGGGAGACTGCGTTGCTGTGACCGCACAGGAATCCAAGCAGGACATGCGCAAACGCATCGTCGCGGCGCGGCGGGCGATGCCCGAGCAGGAGCGGGCGGCCGCCGGGTCGGCGATCCGCGACGCGCTGGCGGACGAGCCGCTGCTCACGACGGGCGGGACGGTGGCCGTCTACTACTCGGTGGGCACCGAGCCCGACACCCGCAAGCTGATCGCGGCGCTGTGGAAACGCGGCACCTACGTGCTGCTGCCGGTCTTCCTTGCCAACGGCGATCTGGACTGGGCGGCCTACGATGGGCCCGACAGCCTGGAGGAGACCCCGATCGGCCTGCTGGAGCCGGCGGGCCACCGCTACGGGCCCGATGCTGTGCGCCGCGCGGCGGCGGTGGTGTGCCCGGCGCTCGCGGTGGACCGCAGCGGGCTGCGGCTGGGCCGCGGGGCGGGCTGCTACGACCGGGCGCTGGCGCGGATCGGCCCCAATACGCGCACGCTCGCGGTGATCTACGACACAGAGTTGGTCGAGTCGGTGCCGGCCGAACCGCACGACCGGCCCGTGGACGGCATCGTGGCTCCGGGCACGGGGATGCGCCTGCTTGCAGCGGGGTGACCCGGCGGCGGCACGGGCCCGGCCGGGGGAACACCCGCGGTCCCCGCTGCGTTGCAGCATGTCGGCAGCGCGGATTCTACGGCGCCACACCCCCGATGTCGCGGTTGCGCTGCCGGACCGCGTAATATTTGGCAGTCGACGGGTGAGAGTGCCAGCGAGGAGGACCCAGTGCCGACGTACCAGTACGCATGCACCGAGTGCGGCTCCGAAATGGAGGTCGTGCAGAGCTTCAGCGAAGACTCGCTGACCGTGTGCCCCGAATGCGAGGGGCGGCTGCGCAAGGTGTACTCCGCGGTGGGCATCGTCTTCAAGGGCTCCGGCTTCTACCGCACCGACAGCAACTCCACCTCCGACAGCTCCACGATGGCGGGTTCCGGCAAGAACGGCGACTCCGCAAGCGGCGAATCGTCGGGCGGCGACTCCGCGAAGAGCGACTCCAAGAGCGAGTCCGCGGGTTCCGGCTCCGGTTCGGACTCCGCCTCGACGAAGTCGGACTCCGCCGGCTCCTCGGGTTCCTCCGGTGGTGCGAAGGAGACCAAGGCCCCGGCCGGCTCCGGCGCCGCTTCGACCTCCAGTTAGGCCCCCGCCGGCCAAGCCGGGCGCCGTCCTCCGGATTCCGGTCGGCGGCCTCCAGCCACGGCCGGGTACCGGGTCCCGGACGCCGGACACTTCAGGGGCCGCCGTTCGTCCGTGCGTGCGTATGGCACGTGCGGCGCCAGGCCTGTGGACGGCGGCGCCGCGGTATGCGGATGGCGGCCTACCGTACGGGCATGCGAACCACTGCCCGGTCCCGTGCCCCAGCCGCCGCCTCGCGCCGCCGCACTCCCGCGGCGCCTGAACACCCGGCCCCGCCCGCCCTGCGCCGCCCGGCGGCCGAACCGTGAGCCCGCTGCCGGCCGCCCCGCGGCCGCTCCGTGCACTCTCCCGCTACCGCAGGCCGCTCGGCGCCCTATGCGCGGCGCTGGCGCTCATCGGCGCTGTGCTGCTCGTGCGCCCGCCGCCCGAACCCGCCACCGCGGTGCTGGTGGCCACCCGCGCCCTCGACGCGCTGTCGCCCGTGGCGTCGGGCGATTTCGCGGTGCGCGCGCTACCGCCCGCCGCGGTCCCCGCACACGCGCTCGGCCCCGGCGATGATCCCGTGGGGCGTTCGCTCACCGGCCCGGTAACCCGGGGCGAGGTCCTCACCCGCGCCCGCATCGCCGAACCTCCCGCGCGCGGCTACGGGCCCGGCCTGGTGGCCGCGCCCGTTCGCCTGCCCGATCAGGGGCCCGCGGCGCTCCTGCGCCCGGGCAGCCGGGTCGACGTGCTGGCCGCAGCCCGCGATCCCGGGTTCGCCGGCGATGCGGGGGTTGCGGGCGGCGGTGCCGGCGGTTCCCCGCCGGCCAGCACCGTCGTCGAGGACCGTCCGGTGATCGCCGTGCCCCAAGCCGGTGCCGATACCGGCACAGGCGGCGCACTGTTCCTGCTCGCGGTACGCCCCGACGAAGCCCGCGCGCTGGCCGGGCATGCAACCGCATCCCGACTGTCCGTGACCATCCGCGGTTGACCTCCCACTACAGGTGGTGGATGCTATCCCGCGGCCCGCCGCGCTGCCTGCACGGCCGCGGCGCCGATAACGCAGGCACCGGCAATACAGGGGGAAGTTCATGAGCGGTTTCAAGCAGTTCCTGCTGCGGGGCAACCTGGTGGATCTTGCGGTCGCGGTTGTGATCGGCGCGGTCTTCGCCGAACTGATCAGCTCGTTCACCGAAGCCTTCATCACGCCGCTGATCGGGATTTTCGGCGGAATCCCCGCCTTCGGCGACCTCTACTTCGAGATCAACGGCAGCCGGTTCCTCTACGGGCAGTTCATCGACTCCGCCCTGAGCTTCCTGCTTACCGCGGCGATCGTGTACTTCCTGGTGGTGCTGCCGATGGCCAAGCTGCTGGAGCGCTACGCCAAGACCGAAGAGGCCACCACGCGCGCGTGCCCCTTCTGCTGCAGCGACATCAGCAAGTCGGCCTCGCGCTGCGCCCACTGCACCTCGGAGGTCGAGCCCGAGACCGCGGCGGTTTGAGCGCCGCCCCGAACAGCGGCGGCGGGCCGCTCAGCTCGCGCTGAGCAGCCCGCCGACCGGCCTTATGCGTGCGGGGCCTCGTACTCCCAGTGCCAGGGCTCGAACGGGTTCGAATACGCCCATTGCGGGTGGAACCAACCCCACTTCTTGGAGTTGTTCTCCAACCAGTTGAACTCCGGGCTCCCCTGGGTCTCCACGCCGCCGCACAGGTCGACCGCGAGCCCCCAGCCGTGGTTGCTGGTGCCGGGCACCGCCGCCATGCCGGGCGGCTTGGTGGAGTAGAGCCGCTCCTGATTGGACAGGTCGCGGTAGGAGCTGGTCAGGCAGAGGTTCTCGCCGAACTCCTCGGAGAACGCCTGGTTCATCTTCAGGAAGTCCACCGCGGCGTCGGCCCGCAGGAACTCGCCGTCCTGGTGCAGCTTGCACAGACTGTCCTGCGGGAGCAGACCGTTGGGGTAGCCCGAGGCGTTGTCGGCGACCGAGGGGTCGCACTCCGCACCGGCGAAGTACGCGTCGGGGTCGAGCCCGCGGTCCTTCAGCTCATTGGTCAGCTCTTCGGTGCTGTCCTCGGACTGGGCGCGCAGGTCCTTGAGGTCCTCCCCCAGTTCGACCCGCTTCAGCTGCGTATCGGTCTGCAACTCCTGCGCTTTCGCAGCCAGTTCGGACTGCTTGTCGCGCGCGTCGTTGGCCTCGTCCAGCAGCTTTTCGCGCTCGTCGGAAAGCTTGAGCACGTGTGTCTCGACCCGGAGGTCCTGGTTCAGCTTTCCGGCGGTCATGATGCCCAGCACGCCCGCGTTGGGCTGCTGGTAGAGCGTGCTCCCGAGCTGCGCCAAAGGTTCGCGCAGCTCTGACAGGCGCAGTTCGGTCTGCTGCATGTCGTGCAGCGTGGAGACCAGTTCTTCTTGGGCGTCGTCCAGTTCTTCCTGCCGCTTGGTGTACTCATCGGTGGCCTTCTCCAGCTCGTCGCGAGCTTTGTCGGCCTTCTGCTTGAGCTGGTCGAGGTCCGACTCGGCCGAGGCGGGCGCGGTCACCGGCGCGAGGGCCGTCTGAATGCCGGGCACCAGGAAGAATGCGACGATGAGTATGACCAGTACGGACAGGGCACCGTGCTTCCGCGAGCGGGGGGAAAGCGCAAGCGGAGACAGTGCAGACCGGCTTCTCGGCACGCGGTCCGAACGCCGCGTCAGGTCGAGAAAGAACGGCACGAGGGTCCTCCGGTTGCGAGTAAAACGGTGGGTGCGCACGGCCGCATCGCAAGTTACTACATGTCCACTATCGGACGGACCGGGCTGGATTCCCGGGGACGGGCGAGCGTGCGGGCGGGGGGTGGAGAGGGCCACACACAGCTAACGCCCACGCGAAACGGCAGGTCACAACTTTGCAACTACTCCGCCCAGGTTATGGGCGACAAAGCGCAAAAAACCCCATCAAACCCGTCTGGGGCAAATAGTGACGAAGGTCACGGGGGCGTCATGACAACTTTAGCGCCCCACGGGTAATCCCATAACGCCCGCCACGCCCCGGGACCGCGCGGCCCACCCCCGGCCCATCCTCCGCTAGGCTGGACCCCGGTTCCGGCCTCATAGCTCAGGGGACAGAGCACCACTCTCCTAAAGTGGGTGTCGCAGGTTCGAATCCTGCTGGGGCCACCCCTCCCACCTGCACGAACGGGCCAGACCCGCCCGAACGGACCCTGCCCGGTTGCCACGCGGGTTGCCATCAGGGCCCGAGTTCCGTTGGGCGGCGGGTGGCCGTAGTCCCCCGGCGATCATGCTCAGTTGCCCGGATCCGGCGCCAGATCCGGGCATTCCCGCATGATCATCGCCGAAGCGTGGCGCACGTGTCGCGCTACCGGCGCTGTGCCGTGTGGCCGCCCGTACCGGCCTCGGGCTCCACCCGGTGGTCGGTGATCCACCGCTGGGAACCGAAACGCCGGATGAGTGCGAAGGCGACACGCATCGAGACATCCCGCAGCGCCAATGCCACCGGGTGGGACGCCCCGGCCTTCTGCGCGCGGCGTTTGCGCCCTTCGCCCGCGATGCGTTCGACGCGGTCGCGGCGCGCGTGCTGGTAAGCGGCCAGTGCGGCAGGGACCTCGTTGCCGCCGCGCAGCCGGCGTTCCGGCTCCAGCGCATCCTCCATCGCGTCGAGGCATTGGTGGACGACCTGCACGCCGGCCGCCTCACCTGGAACCGGGACTGGCTCGCAGAGGTCTCCGCCCGCCTGGACCCGGGCTCATCGGCCGCGGAACGGACTGATTGGCCGACCCCGAGATCCGCGGCTCGGGCGGGAGGCGGCCACTGACCGCGGCGCCCCGACGTCCCAGCGCCGCTTAGCCGCTCGGGCGCCCGCTCAGGACTCGCCGCCGCGGCCCGCCGCGGGCCCGTCGTCCGGCGCGTCCGCCGCCTGGCCCCGCTCCTGCTCCGCCGTCCGGACCACCGCCTTGTCCGGCACGAAGGCGAAGCTGAGGAGGTGGCGGGTGCGGCCGTCGTCGGTGGTGGTGCCGGTACGGCGGGCGACGGCGGCCTCGATGTCGTCGACCAGCGCGGCGAACTCGGCGTCGGTCACCCACACCGCACCCTGGCGGTAGAGCAGGTTCTCCCGGGGCGGTTCGGAGTCCTCGCGCACAAGGTAGCGCTCGAAGTCGGACAGTATCGCCCCGGCGAAGGCGGCGACGGCCCGCCGGTGGTCGTCCTTGGTCATGGTGGCGAGGGCGTCGTCGTCGACGAGAGCCGCGTCCCGGCGGATGCGGTATGTGCGTTCGACCGTGCCGCGGACGGGCCGTTCGGCCGCCACTTCCAGGATGGCGGCCTCGATGAGGGTCGTGAGGTGCCGGTACATGGTGGCGGGCGGTATTTCGGGCAGGCGCTCGCGTAGTTGTGCGGTGGTCAGCTCGTCGGCGCCTCCCAGGGTCTGGAGGATGCGCAGTCGTACGGGATGCAGCAGGAGGTTCGCGGTTGCATTCGCCATGACTTCATGGTCTCATACTTGAGAACATTATCGAGATTGAGAACAATGGAAGGCGAAGCCGTGCCTGACACCGACATGACGGTCACCGCGGACGACGGAACCCGCTTGGTCGGCACCCTGACCCTGCCACCCGGTGACGGCCCGCACCCCGCGGCCCTGCTCCTGCACGGCTCCGGCCCCCTGGACCGGGACGGCAACACCGCCAAGGTCGCCGTGAACCTCGGCCCCGCGATCGCCGCGGCCCTTGCCGAGCAGGGGATCGCCACGCTGCGCTACGACCGGCGCGGCGCCGGAGCCACCGCCGGCGAGTGGCGTACCACCGGATTCACGGACAACCGCCGGGACGCCTCCTGCGCCCTGCGTGCACTGGCCGAGCACCCCGCCATCCGCCCCGGCGCCGTCGCAGCCATCGGCCACAGCGAGGGCTCGCTGCACGCCATGTCCCTCGGGGCCGACGGCCAAGCCCAGGCGGTGGTGCTGCTGGCCGGATTCGCCAACCGGGGCGAAGACGCGTTGCGCTGGCAGTCGCGCGCGATCGTGCGGAGCCTGCCGGCTCCCCTCCGCCTCCTGCGGCGGCCGGTGTGGGCACTGGTCGACCGGATCCTGGCCGGAATCAAGCGGACGGACACGGACTCCGCGCGCGTCGCCGGGTTCCCGCTCAACGCCCGCTGGCTGCGCGAGATGATCGCCCACGACACCCGCGACGAACTCGCCGCCATCAAAGCCCCTGTCCTGGCCGTCACCGGCACCAAGGACCTCCAGGTCAACCCCGCCGATCTGGAGGAGGTCCGGCGGCTGGTCCCGGGTGAGACCGACATCCACCTGGTGCCGGACCTCACCCACGTGCTGCGCCGCGACCCCGGGCGGCACAGCTTGCTCTCCTACAGCCGCCTCCTGCGCAGCCCGATCGACCCGGAACTGATGGCACTCACCGCATCCTGGCTCGCCGCGCGGCTGGGCGCCTCAGGCGAGGCGCCCGCCGAGCAGGAACCGCACCGCTCCTGACCCCCGCCGCGTTTCCGCTGCCGCGCCCGCTCGCTCAGCAGCCACCCGCGGTCCCCGCCAGTCCGCGCAACCGCGAGCCCCTGCTCGCAGGTATAGGCGCGCCCGTACCGACACAGCACCGAAGAGGAAACCAACCTGCCATGACCGCCCACTCAACCCCAACCGCCCCCGGCGGATACCGCAGCGACCTGATCCTGTTCATGGTCGTCGCCTTCGCCGTGAGCTGGATCGCCTGGGGTGCGGCGATCGCGCTCGCCGGGACCGCGGCCGCCCAGCAGGTCTACGTCCTCGGCGCCTTCGGACCGCTCGTCGCCGCCCTGGTGCTGCGGATCCGCCGCGGCCGGCGCGGTGAGCCGGTACCCGCACACGCGGTCCGGGCCCGCCGGGCCGGGACACTGCTGTGGACGCCGCCGCTGCTGGTACTGGCGTCGGCGCTCGTGGTGGTAGCGGTGCTCGTGGCGCAGGCGGCGGGCGAACCGGCTCCGACCTTGGCGGCCGTCAAGGACACGCTGAATACCTACGGCGGGGTCGCGGCGTTCCTCATCGGTCTGCTCATCAGCGGCCCGCTGGCCGAGGAAGCGGGCTGGCGCGGCACCGCCTACCCCCGCATGCGCGCGTCCATGGGCCGCTTCCAGGTCTCCCTGGTGCTCGGTGCGATCTGGGCCGTGTGGCATCTGCCGCTGTTCTTCGTCGAGGGGAGCATGCAGCACATGCTGGGCATCGCGACACCCAGCGGTGTGCTCTTCGCCATCAGCTCCGTCCCGATGGCCATGCTGGTCTGCGGCGCCTATGACCGCGGCGGCGTCGTCGCCGCGATCGCGGTGCACTTCGCCACCAACGCGACGATGGTCCTTGCGGGCGTCCAGGAACCGGTCACGCAGGCGCTGATCATGGGCGTCCAACTGATCGCGGCGGTAATCCTGCTGGCCACCTCCCCCGCTGACAACAAGCGCACCGCGGCCGCACCGAGTACTCCCGCAACCCCGGCACCGCACGGGGACAGTGGAGCCCGCGCTTAGCAAGGGCGATGGGCCGGACTGCGCCCAAGAGGGCGACCGGACCGGTACGCCTGGAGCACCCGGCGGGATCGAGCCCGCGCCCGAGGGGATCGCCGCCCGGCTGGCGGTCGAGGCGGGTGCCGAGGTGATGCGGACCTCCTATATCTTCACGGGCGACGACGAGCCCGTTTTGCTCAGCGCCTCATATGAGCCAATGGAGATCACCCGCGGGACCGCGGTGGTGCTGCCTGAGGACGGGCCGCACGCCGGCCGGGGCGTGGTCGAGCGGATGCGGCAGATCGGGCAGCTCATCGTGCATGCGGGCGAGGTCGTGACGGCACGGACGGCCGCCGAAGAGGAAGCCGACCGCCTGCGGCTGGGCCGCGGCGTGGTCGAGCGGATGCGGCAGATCGGGCAGCTCATCGTGCATGCGGGCGAGGTCGTGACGGCACGGACGGCCGCCGAAGAGGAAGCCGACCGCCTGCGGCTGGGCCGCGGCGCGTTCGTGATGGTGATTCAGCGGGCGTACTACACCGAGGACCGGCCGGTGGAGACGGCCGACATCGTGGTGCCGCCGGACCGGTATGAGCTGGCGTACACGATCCCGGTCGAGCAGGGGTGAGTACCGCCGCGGCGCCGCGTGGATCGAGCGCTGCCGTCGGAACGGCCAAAGTCCCCCAACCCCCTCCCCGCAGCACCTACGGAGCAGAAGTGCGGTCGGGGGCGGGCGACGCACCGACCCTGCAGAAATGCCCAAGAATCAACGCTGGGAGAGGCATTTCTGCATGATCATCGCCGGGTACCCGATGCGCCGCTCGCTACGGACCGCCAAGCACACCCTAGGCTGAGCACGTGTTTCGCGCGGTGCTCACCTGGATGCGGAGCCACCCCCGGGTGGCCGACGGTGCGGTGGCCGGGGCCGTGTTCCTGTTCAACCTCTTGTTCGTGGACCAGTACTCCCATCCCGGCATCGGCGTGCCGCTGGCTCTGGCCGCGTGCACGTCCTACATCTGGCGCCGGGACCTGCCCCTTGCGGTCTTCGCCGCGACGGCGCTCGCAGCCGTCCTGCACTGGGCGGTCGACGGCGGGCTGGCCCTGCTCCCGGCCGACTTCATGGGGATCCCCGCGTTCTACAACGTGGCCGCGCGGTGCAGCCGGCGGGTCTCGCTCGCGGCGGCCGGAGCCGTGGAACTCGGGGCCGTCCTGGTCCTGCTGGTTGTGGACGACGGCGATTCGGTGCAGTCACTGCTGCCCGTCGCCACGATCCTGATCGTGTCGGTGTGGATCTGGGGCTACACCATCGGCACCCGGCGCGCCTACCTGGCGAGCCTGGAGGAGCGCGCCGTGCGGCTGGAGCGGGAACGCGACAACCAGGCCCAGATCGCGGCGGCAGCGGAGCGTACCCGGATCGCCCGCGAGATCCACGACGTGGTCTCGCACAGCCTCAGTGTCATGGTGGTCCAGGCCGACGGGGCCGCCTACAGCCTGCGCAGCCGGCCCGACCGCGCGGAACAGGCGCTGGAGACCATCGGCGAGACCGGCCGGACCGCGCTGACCGAGATGCGGCGCATGCTGGGCGTGCTGCGGGAAGGCGAACCCGCCGGCGGCACGTACACGCCGCAGCCGGGCACTGCGCAGCTGGACCAGCTGGTGGCCGACGTGCGGCGCACGGGTCTGCCCGTGGAGTTGACCATCGACGGGGTCGTCCGGGACCTGCCGACCGGGATGGAGCTGGCGGTGTACCGCGTCGTGCAGGAGGCGCTGACCAACACGCGCAAGCACGCCGGCCCCGGAGTCAGCACGACGCAGGTACGGCTGTGGTACGGAGACGACACCTTGGAGGTCTGCGTCACCGACGACGGCCGCGGCGCGGCGGCGCAGGGCGGAGCCGCCGGCGGCGGCGGTGGTCGCGGACACGGTCTCGTGGGCATGCAAGAGCGGGCCGCCGCCTATGGCGGAACCTTTCGCAGCGGCCCGCGGGCAGCGGGAGGGTTCGAGGTCGCCGTGTCATTACCGCTCGATGTGCAGTGATGCCGCGCGGCCTCCGGGGGCACAGTGCCGTCGGTGGGACGGCCGGCGGAGGAACCGCGCGGGCGGTCGGCGTACCTTGGCCGTCTCAGCCGCGTCCCGTGCGGGGCGGCCGTTGAGCCGGAGATGCACTGCAGGTAAGCCAGGGCTTCCGGTTCGGGAGCGTTTGCGCTTCCTCCAGCTTTTCCCAGGGCGGCCCTTCGTACTGAAGCGGGGTAGCGCCCGTCTTCCGTGCGACGGCATCGTGAATGAACGCACGGATCTCTGCGGACCGCCGGCAGCTATTCGTCATCACACTCCTACTCCTGTCGAAAACCAGCAGAATTACCACTACCGCGTTGCTCAGGGCCATCGTGGTACAGCTATCCGACGATCGCCGGCATTCCGGAGCCGCACCGGCGCACGAGCTCTGCAGACGAGATCGTTGCACGTCATGACGGCAACCTCAACTCCTCAAGGGCCGAAATACCCCCAGTCGGCAAACCCGGTCATTCGGAGCCGGACACTGCAATTCCCGGCCGCCCATCGAAAAGTCACCACCAACCACGAAGCAAACAAAGGACACCGAACGAAGGGCGCTCCCGGGCAATCCTGATATCACGCCCACACCGACCCATTGCCGCCCTTTGCCCCGCCGGATATGCGGCGAACTTAAGGCGGAATCGGACGCCGGGAACACCGCGGTCGCCCGGGGCGCACCGGCCGGCCCCGGCGGTTGTGCAGCGGACGAATACCCCCGCAGGAACCCGGAATGGAATCGCCGCCTGCACCCGGGGATACAGCCATCCGGAACTCCGCAATTCTGATCACCGGGGCCGCCGGCGCCCGCCCGGCCGGGCCATTGCCGGTCGGCTAGCGCCGTTGCGTCATGCCCGGTCGGCGAACGCGCCCGCCGCCGGTCCGAGCAGCGGCACCCATTCGCGGATCCGGGCCTCGGCCACCACGCCCGCGGTCGTGAACGGATCGGCGTCCACGATCGCCTGCACGGCCGCCCGGTCCCCGGTCCGGTAGACCAGCAGGCCGCCGCGGGCATCGTCGGGTCCCCAGGGACCGGAGGCGAGCAGCATGCCGTCGTCGACAAGCTTGCGCAGGTAGTCGAGGTGGGCGGGGCGGGTCGCGTCCTGGAGTTCGGCGTCGGCGGTGTAGCTGTACATGACGGTGAACGTCGTGGCCATTGCGGGCTCTTCTCAGTCGCAGCGAGATTGGGAAAGGGCAGGCGGACCGCCCCACCCGGCACACTCAACGCCGCCGCCGCCCATGGGGCAACAGATGAGCCGGGCGCTGGTTGAGCGGGGCCCGCCGGTTCGGGACTCCCTGGACCTAGGTCCGGCAGTACTTGTTACCGCCGCCCCCGGCCGCGGCGCACGGTCATAGACTCGGCGGCATGGACCGCTCCGAAGAACTGCGCGGGTTTCTTCGTTCGCGGCGCGCCCGGCTGGAACCCGCGGATGTCGGGCTGGAGTGGGAGGCCATCGGCCGGCGCACCCCGGGGCTCCGCCGCGAAGAGCTCGCGATCGTCGCGGGCATCAGCACGGACTACTATGCCCGCCTCGAACAGGGGCGCGCGCGGAACGTGTCCGACCAGGTCGTCGACGCGCTCGCGAAGGCGCTGCAGCTGGACGGCATCGAGCGTGCGCACCTGCGCAGGCTCACTCGCGCGGACGCGAAACCGGACCCCGCACCGCACGCTCAGCCGGTATCGCCCGGAGTCACCGCCATGATCGAGGCGCTCGCGCCGATCCCGGCGCTGGTACACAATTCGATGCTGGACGTGCTCGCGGCCAACACGATGGCCGGTGTCCTGCTGGAAGGCCTGCTGGATCCGCCGCCCGGTCAGCGCAACCTCGCCCGATGGATTTTCCTGCGGCTCGAATCGCGCCGCGTGTTTCCGGATTGGGCGGTTTCCGCGCGGGACATGGCCTCGACCCTCCGAACAGCGGCCGCGCAATCCGGAGGCGCGGCGGTACAGGACCTGATCGGCGAGCTGACCGCCGGCTCGACGGAGTTCGCCGCGTACTGGACCGAGCACCGGCTCTCCGGCCCGGGAGCGTTCACCAAACGCGTCCGGCACGACGCGGTCGGCGAGTTCGAGCTGTCGTACCAGTCACTGGCCATCCCCCAGGCCAACGACCAGTACGTGGCCCTGTACACGCCGGAACCCGGCTCTCCCTCGGCCGAAAAACTCGCCCTCCTCTCTTCATGGGCCACCAACCGGGCGAACCCGGCACCCCCGCCGCAGTCCTGAGCCCGGCGGCGGTAGGGCGCCGGTCGCCGTCGCAGGTCAGCAGAAGTACCGGGCGGGGATCGCCCAGCCGGGGTCTCCGGTGGACGGCGCGTCGCCCACTGGCTCAGGACGCGTCGTCGTTCCCCCAGGTGACCGGCAGCTTGTGGACACCGTAAACGGCCATGTCGTCGCGGGTGGGTACTTCCGACTCGGGCACGGCCAGTCGCAGTGTGGGGAACCGGGCGAACAGGGCGGGGTAGGCGACCTGCATCTCGACCCGGGCGAGCTGCTGGCCCAGGCACTGGTGGATTCCGTGGCCGAAGGCGAGGTGGCCGCTTGCCGAGCCGCGCAGGTTCAGGGTTTCGGGTTCGGCGAACGCCTCGGGGTCGCGGTTGGCCGCCGCGATCGAGACGGTAATGGTCTCGCCCGAGCGGACCCGCTGCCCGCCCAGGTCAATGTCCTGGAGTGCGGTGCGGCTCGTGTAGGGGGTGATGCTCAGGTACCGCAGCAGTTCCTCGACGGCGCCGGCACTGTGCTGCGGCTCGTCGGCCAGGACGGCGAGCTGGTCGGGGTGGCGCAGCAGCAGGAAGGCGCCCAGGCCGATCATGTTGGCGGTGGTGTCCAACCCGGCGCCGAGGAGGAGGAACGCGACAGTGGTGAGCTCGTCGTCCTCCAGTTCGCCGCCCGTCACCAGGCCGCTGAGCAGGTCGTCGGTGGGCTCGGCCCGTTTGGCCGCCACCAGCTCGGTCAGGAAGCCCTGCATCTCCATGAAGCCGGCGACCTTCTCTTCCCGGGTGGAGTCCACCCGCGACACCGCTGCCACGCTCCGCTGGAACCGGGCCCGGGTGTCTTCGGCGACGCCGAGCAGCTCGCCGATCACCAGGGCCGGGATCGGCGCGGCGAACATTTCGACCAGGTCCGCCGGCGGGCCCTGGCGTTCCATGGCGTCGAGGTGTTCGGCGGTGGCCTGTTCGATGCGTTCGGTGAGCCGGCGCATGCGGCGGACGGTGAACTGGCCGGTCAGCAGGCGCCGGTAGCGGGTGTGTTCCGGCGCGTCGTGGCTGAGGAACATCCCCCGCGGAGCCGGGCCCGGCGGAGTGGTGTCCGCCCCGGGATCCGGGTTGTGCCTGAGCTCGCCGCGGGCGCTGAACCGCGAATCGGCCAGGACCTGCCTGGCCAGGGCATGGCTGGTGACCAGCCAGCCGACGTGGCCGTCGGGGTAGGCCAGCCGGCTGATGGGCTCGTCGCGGCGCAGCCGGGTCATCTCGGCGGGCGGGTCGAACGGGCCGGGGCGGGCGGTGGGTAGCGGAGCTGCCTCGGGTGCGGTCCCGGTCAATGCGGGCCTCCTGTGGGGATGGGCTGGTGGTGGTCGGTGGTGGCTGCTGTCACCGCGGGCGGCCTTGAGGGCGGAACCGTGTCTCGTGCAGCACGGCCAAGAAGAAGCGCTCGGCCTCGGGCACCGAACCGCCCTCGGGATGGGCGGTCAGGTAGGTTGCCACGGCACCGCCGAGAATCGTCTGGACGACTTCCAGATCGGTGTCCTCGGGGAACCGGCCGCGCTCCTTCTCCCGTTTCAGAACCGTGCGGACCAGTGCGTTGCGCGGTTCGGTACTGAACCGGCGGAACGCTTCGTCGAACTCGGGATGGTCGCGCGCCGAGGACATGAGGCGCAGCACCATGGCGCGGATGCGCGCGTTCTCCGGCGCTTCGATCGCCTGCGCCCACCACCCGAGCATCTCTTCGATGTCGCGGGGTTCGGGGATCTCTTCGGGCTGGTACCGGTAGATCCAGTGGATCGCCGCGATGAGCAGTTCCGTTTTTCCGGTGTAGCGCCGGTAGATGGTCGGCCGGCTGATGCCCGCCCGCTTGGCGACCCGGTCGATACTGGCCCCGTCGAAACCCTCTTCGATCAGCAGGTCGGCGGCGGCCTCAAGGATGGCCGCGTCGGCTTCGGTGCTGCGGGGGCGGCCGGGGGAACCGTCAGGCTGCGTCATATTGATTAAATTACATGACTGTAATGTAACTGTCCAGCGCGGTGCCGGCAGCGGCGGCCCACAGGTCGGACTCGGGTCCGGGGTACAGGCCCGGCACCCGGTACATGCGGGCGACAGGATCCGGGCCGGGCGAGCGCGCGTCGGCGCTCGGGGTGCGGTACCGCCTATGCCGTTTTCCGTCCGTTCCCTGCGCGGCACGCAATGGTTGCTGTAGGGCCATTCCCGTAACCGAATGGCCACAGGAAAGTGGCGGCGGATGAATAATCCGCGGCGTTCGGGGCGTGATACGAATGTCGTGCCGACCCCGGTTCGGGATTAACGGTCAAGGGTGTTGACCGATAAAAAGCGGCCACTAATTCCGGGTGTTTCGGCGTTCAGGTCCCCCGATGTATTCCGCGCCGACCGCACCGGAGGCCATGTGGCGCACAACGGAGCATGCGAGAACGCCAGACGCCACCGATGCCGCTGCGGCGGCTGCGGGGGCTCCCAACACGGTTGGCCCGGCCGCCTCACCTTGGCCGGTGCCGATACCCCGCACGCACGGGACTCCCGCCGCTCCGAAGCGGACCGGAACTGGTCGGCCGCAATTGCCGCCGCCGATAAGACCGGAGCCAAGTGGCCGATCAAAAACGCGCGCGTTGCGGCGGTCGATACAGCGGTGGCCGATATCGTCGACTGGTTGGCTGTAAACCCCAAGCCCGCCTGCAACCTGAAAGAAGTCGGTGACATAATCGCCGGACCGGCGTGCGCGACCGCGGCCGCCGAATTCGAATCATCTCTCGCCACTACGGGATCACGGATCGACGGCGAAACCCCGATGCGCTCGCTCACCAGACACTTCTGGTGCGAACTGCTCGCGGAGTTGGCCAGGGCGTCGGCGGCCGTTAGGGCCGGGCTGGACCGGGTGCCCGAGCTCGCGGTGTCGGCGCTGCTGGCGACCGGCGGCCACCCCCATTGGGTCGAATCGCACCGCAGCATCGCCGAAACCGTGATCCAGGCGATCTGGCGGCCGGTCTGCGGGCTGGTGCTTACCGAGAACCTGGAGGCGCTCACGCGGACCCTCCGCCTGCTGGCGCTGCTCATCTGCCCGGCGCCCGAGGGGCACCCGGGCCTGCTCTCCAGCTGCCTCTCCCCGCTGGCCAAGGACATTCTTGCGGCGGCGACCGAGTACCGGATCAACAGCGCCTTCCCTGCAGAGTCCGGAACTCCCGCCCCGTGAACAACCGCCGCCGTCCCCCCCCCCCCCCCCATCCCCGATTCCCCCGCCGGCGCGGGCCGCGGGGTGCCTGCGTCGGAGGTGCGGAACCGCAGCGGAGAGCACCGCGCCCCATCGCACTCTTCCGCCTCTCCGAAGCCGTTACGTGCGATTCTTACGCGACGGTAGAGTCGGGGTAGGAGGTGCGTCGATGGGCGCAGAACACATGCAAATCGGCGAGGCGGCCGAACGCACGGGCCTGTCCCTGCGGACCATCCGCTACTACGGCGAGGTCGGGCTGGTCGAACCCTCGGCCCGCTCCCGCGGCGGGTTCCGGCTCTACACCGAAGCCGACATCGGCCGGCTGCTGCTGATCAAGCGGATGAAACCGCTCGACTTCAGCCTGGAAGAAACCCGGGACCTGCTGGAGATCCTCGACAAACTGGCCGAACCCGGCCTGGACGAGCAGGACCGCGCGCCCCTGGCCGCACGCCTGGACATGTTCGAACAGGCCGCCGAAACCCGCTGCCGCGCCCTGCGCGAGCAGCTCGACATGGCCGAGGAGTTCGCCGGGCGGCTGCGCGACCAGCGGCGCACCCACCTGCCCACGGCCGACCACAGGTGAGGAAGCGATAGCAGCGGTGAGCACCACAGCAACCGACAACGAAGCGAAGACGACCGCCGAGGTCACCGCCGAAGCCGCCCGCCGGCGCACCTTCGCGGTGATCTCCCACCCTGACGCGGGCAAGTCCACCCTCACCGAGGCACTGGCGCTGCACGCCGCCGCCATCACCTCGGCCGGCGCGGTCCACGGCAAAGGCGACCGGCGCGGCGTCACCTCCGACTGGATGGACATGGAGCAGGCCCGCGGGATCTCCATCACCTCGGCGGCGCTGCGCATCGACTACGGCGACTGCGTGCTCAACCTGCTCGACACCCCCGGCCACGCCGACTTCTCCGAGGACACCTACCGGGTGCTCTCCGCGGTCGACTGCGCGATCATGCTGCTGGACTCCGCCAAGGGCCTGGAAGCCCAGACCCTGAAACTGTTCGACGTGTGCCGCGCCCGCAAAATGCCGGTCATCACCTTCGTCAACAAGTGGGACCGGCCCGGCCGCGAACCGCTGGAACTGCTGGACGAGATCGAGCAGCGCATCGGGTTGCGCCCCACTCCGATGAACTGGCCTGTGGGCATCGCCGGCGACTTCCGCGGCCTCATCGACCGCAGCGACGGCTCCTACACCAAGTTCACCCGCACACCGGGCGGCGCCACCCGTGCCATCGCCGAACACATGACTCCCGACCAGGCCGCCGAGGTCGAGCAGGAGACCTGGACCCAGGCCACCGAGGAGATCGAGCTCCTCGGCGAGATCGGCGCCGAGTTCGACGAGGCGTCGTTCCTGGCCGGCGAGTCCTCGCCGGTGCTGTTCGGTGCCGCGCTGCCCAACTTCGGCATCGCCGGGCTGCTCGACACCCTGGTCGAGCTGGCGCCGGCCCCGGCCGACCCGGTCGACTCCCGGGGCGGGCACCGGCCCGTCGGGGCGCCGTTCTCCGGCCAGGTGTTCAAGATGCAGGCCAACATGGACAAGGCGCACCGCGACCGCATGGCGTTCCTGCGCATCTCCACCGGCCGGTTCGAGCGCGGCATGGTGCTCACCCACGGCGCCACCGGGCGCCCGTTCGCCACCAAGTACACCCAGGCCGTGTTCGGCAGCGAGCGCTCCACCATCGAGTCCGCCTACCCCGGCGATGTGATCGCGCTGGTCAACGCCGCGGCGCTCAGTGTCGGCGACACCCTTTACACCGGCCCGAAGGTGGAGTTCGCGCCCATCCCCAGCTTCGCGCCCGAGCATTTCGCGGTGGCCCGCGCCAAGGACGCCGGCCGCTACAAGCAGTTCCAGCGCGGCATCGCCCAGCTCGATGCCGAAGGCGTGGTGCAGGTGCTGACCTCCGATGTGCGCGGCGAGCAGGCGCCCGTGCTGGCCGCGGTGGGCCCGCTGCAGTTCGACGTGGTCGCCCACCGCATGTCCGAGGAGTTCCGCGCCCCCATTGAGCTGGCGCATCTGGAGTACTCGCTGGCGCGGCGCACCGATGCCGCTTCGGCGCCGGCTGCCCACGCGCTCTCGGGCGCCGAGGTCCTCAAGCGCCGCTCCGACGGCGAGCTGCTGGTGCTGATCCACAACAAGTACCGGCTGCGGGTCATCGAACGCGACAACCCCGATCTGGTCCTGGAACCCCTGCTCGCCGGCGGGGCCGAAACCGACTCCTGACCCGGCCGCGCCCGCGGCCGGGGGGCTTCCGCCCGGTACGGCAACCGGCCCCCGCCCAGCAGGCCGGACGCGCCCCGGGCGGTATCGTGCCGGTGCGTTGAGTCCGCGGCTGATGCGGGAAGGCTGGTACCCCCTGTTGACCGTCACCATTCTGGTCGCCGCGATGTTCGCGGTCGTCCTGGCGATCCTGGGCACCGTGTTCACCGTCCTGGGGGTGCGCGACCGGCGCAGGCGCCGCCGCCGCGAGGAGCACGGGGTGCGTACGCAGGCCGCCGTCGCGGCGGTCGAGCCGGCGATCCCGGAAAAGCGCGGGAAGAACGAGCAGCCGTTCCTGCTGCGCTTCGCCGCGCCCGACGGCGCCGGACACGAGCAGTGGTTCACCAGCGGGTTCGGCGGCATCGTCCCGGCCGAGGGCTGGCAGGTGGAGGTGCTGTTCGACCCGGCCGATCCCGGCAACGCCGAGATCACCCGCAACCCTTACGTGCACGGCGTCAACGGCGCCACCTCCGGGCCGCCGCCGGGGCGCCGTTGGCTGGTCGGGGCCCTCGTCGCCGCGACGGCCGCGCTCGTGCTGGGCGGGGTCGGCCTGATGGCGTTCACGCTGGTCCGCCACTCGCCCGGCGATGCCGCCTACACGGGGTACTTCCTCACTGCGGCCGGACTGGTCTTCTACGCGCCCGCTGTGGCGCTGGCCGGTTCGGGGATCGGCATGGTCGCCGACGCCCGGCGCAAGCAGCGCACCGCCGTCACGGCCGCGGGCGTGGTCACCCAGACGTGGACGGAGGTCCGCCGGTCGAGCGATGGCGACTCGTCGCGGGCCCACCCCTACGCGGTGCGGTTCGCGCTGCCCGACGGCCGCCAGGTACACCGCCGCGCGTACGATACCCCCGGTCTGGACCGCAACCGGCCCGGCCGGCAGGTCGAGGTGGTTTACCAGCCCGCCGAACCCACGCGCTTTGTCGTGGGCGGACCGGGGCGGCTGCTGCTGGCGCCGGTGCTGACGCTTGCGCTCGGGCTGGTGTTCGCGGTCGTCGCCACGGTGCTCGCTGTCGTCGGCGCCAACGTCTGAGCCGGCGGCCGCACGGGCGCCACTGCGGATCTCCCGCGCCGAGCCGCCGCAGCCGTTCGGCCGCTGCGCGGCGAACCACCTGCTCTTCTGCTGACTCTTCTCCTGCGCTGTCGGCTTTCGGCCGGACCGGAACGGGTAGCGGGTGCTGCGGTCCGCCGCGCACCGGCGGCACCGCACGGCTCGCAGCAGTAGGACGCGGGGAGGTTCGCACCATGGGACGCGCGACGGCAGGCGATGTGGCCGCCCTGGCCATCCGCACCGGGCTGGGGGCGACGCTGTTCGCCCACGGCACGCAGAAGCTGTTCGGCTGGTTCAACGGGGGCGGCCTCGACGCCACCGCCAGCGGTTTCCACAGCATGGGTTACCGGCCGGGCCGGCCGATGGCGACCGCCGCCGGGCTGTCCGAAGCCGCGGGCGGGGCCGCGCTTGTCCTCGGCCTGGGCACACCGGCCGGCGGCGCGGCCGTCGCCGGGACCATGGGCGTGGCCGCCGAGATGCACGCGCCCAACGGCTTCTTCAACACCGAGGGCGGCCTGGAGTACCCGGCGCTGATCGCGCTGAGCGCGATGGCTCTGGTGGTGCAGGGGCCCGGGCGGATCTCGCTCGACGAGCTGACCGGCCACGTCCTGGACCGGCCGTGGATGCGCTACGCGGCGCTGGTCTCGGTGGTACCGGCCGTGGCCCTGGTCGTCACCCGCAAGCACCGCCATCTCGCGCAGGATGCCGTGGAGCCGGAGAGCCTCGCCGATCAGGGCAGCGCCGAGGGCGACTTCGAATGACCGATTCGGGTCTGCGGCACGCAGCGGCGTGCCCGTATAGCGAGCGGTATAGCGGTGTGCGGCGCGTTCAGCCGCTGCGCGCCTCGTCGCGGCCGCGGCAGGCGAGCTGGTCGGCGCGCTCGTTGCCGCGGTCGCCGCTGTGGCCGCGGACCCAGCGCCACTGGATCTCGTGGCGGCCGGCGGCGGCGTCCAGGCGCTGCCACAGGTCGGCGTTTTTGACCGGTTTCTTGTCGCGGGTGCGCCACCCGGAGCGCTTCCAGCCGTGGATCCACGAGGTGATGCCGTTGCGCACGTAGGTGCTGTCGGTGTGCAGGTTCACGACCACCGGCTGCTTGAGTGCCTCCAGCGCCATGATGGCCGCCATCAGCTCCATGCGGTTGTTGGTGGTCTGCTCCTCGCCGCCGTAAAGCTCCTTGGCGTGCTCGCCGAAGCTGAGCACGACGCCCCAGCCCCCGGGGCCCGGGTTGCCCGCGCACGCACCGTCGGTATGGATCTGCACCGGCTGCGCGGCGCCGGGGTCCTGGTCTCCGCTCGTTTGCACGTGCGGCAATCTACCGCGCCGGCCCGGGCGCTGCGAGCGGGTACACGCCCTGCCCGGCGTGCGGCCGCGGCATGCGTCCCGCACCGGCCGGATCCCGCTAGGCTGTCCTGATCACCGCGGCCGGGCCGACCGCCCGGGCGGTCCCGCGACCACACTCGCACCTTGCTCCCGTAACGATGGGCGGTGGCTCCCCCGTGGACGGCTGGCCTTCCTCCGCCGAGCGGATGATCATCATCCTGGGGTGCCCGCGATCGGGCACCACCCTGCTGCAACTGATGCTGCACGCTCACCCGCGGATCGCAATCCCCCCGGAGACCCGGTTCGCACTGGACGTCTACCGCCGCCGGGCCGAGTTCGGCGACCTGCACGAGCCCGCTAACCGGCGCGCGCTCGCCGAGGCGATCACCGGTCCGCGCAACACCCGATACGGCGACCTGAAACTCGATCGCGATGAAACGGTCGCCGCCATCGTCGGCGGCCCGCCGACCATCGGTTCGGCCCTGGGCATCGTGTTCCGCCAGTACGCCCGCCGGTTCGACAAGCCGCGCTGGGGCGACAAGCGGCCGGGCTACTACCAGGGGATCGACGAGCTAGCGCGGCTGTTCCCCAACGCGCAGTTCGTGCACCTCATCCGCGACGGGCGCGACTGCGTCGGCTCGCTCAAGCAGATGCCGTGGTACAAGCTGGACAGCTTCCACGCCATCTCCACGTGGGCCGAGGCGATCGACTACGGCCGCGCCGCCGCCCGCCGCCTGGGCCCCGACACCTTCTA
Source organism: Streptomonospora sediminis (assembly GCF_054778995.1). NCBI lineage: Bacteria > Bacillati > Actinomycetota > Actinomycetes > Streptosporangiales > Nocardiopsidaceae > Streptomonospora > Streptomonospora sediminis. Next base: position 14,766 of record NZ_BAAGYZ010000001.1, on the reverse strand, counting down.
CGAACTGCGCTACGAGGACCTGGTCGCCGACCCGGCCCGCGAACTCTCCGCGCTCTGCGGCTTCCTGGGCGAGGAGTTCTACCCGGACATGTGCGAGCCGCGCCGGGTCGCCAAGAGCGCGGTGCCCAAGTTCAAGACCTGGCACCAGAACACCCGGCGCGACGTCAACGCGGCAAGTTCGGGCTCCTGGCAGGAGCGGCTGGAGCCGTGGGAGGCCTCGCTCGCCGAGACCGTGCTGGCCAAGCGGCTGCGCGACAACGGCTACGAACTGTCGGGCGCCGAGCGCGCGTCGGCCGGCCGCCTGGCGCGCTACGCACGGGTGAGCACGAAGCGGCGGCTCGCCCACCGCAAGCGCAATTGGCAGGACCGGCTGCGGCGGCTGCGCGAGTCCGACTCCGGGGTCGCCATCGTGACCGCCGAGGACGGCACTGCGGTGCCCGGCGAGCACCCGGCGGGTTCCGACTCCTGACGGACTCTCGACGGAGGACTCCCAACGGAGCGGCCCGCCCGGTAGCGGCGGGCCACCCAGCCACCCGGCGCACTGACGTGGACTTTCGTGTAGAAATGCCTAAGTTTCACCGCTGTGCTGGGCATTTTTGCACGATCATCGCCGCCCCTGTTGACCGTGCCGCCAACGGGCGGAAACTGTAGCGCCGGAGATACACCGTGCTTACCTCCGCGGCCATGGACGCTGAAGCGCCCCAGCGCAGCGCGGTCCGGTAACGCGGTCTAGACCGGGCACCGCGCGACGGCGGCAATACCCCAGGTTGGCACCTGCACCTTAATTCCGCGCCGAGCAGTACCGGTCGGTCCCAACCCACGCGCAAACGCGGCCGGCGAACGCGCGCCGAACGGGAATTCCGGGAATTCGCGCAGCGCTACGGGTCCTTGACGGCGTGTGGCGTGCCCTTTACCGTCAGGACCACTCGACGGAAACGAATTGGGATCGGGTCGGCGGTCCCCGGAATTCAGCGGAACGGCGCCGTTAGCCGTCGAGGGCGGAAAACCGCACGCCGTGGAATGCCGTACCGCACGGAACCGCGGGGAGCCGACGCGCCCCGCGGCATCGGCGAACCGGTGTTCCTCCGCGGCCACCGGCTACCCCCGGCCGGGCACCGGGCGGCCGCCCGTTCCAACCGCCCCGCATTCACCATCCCCCGCTACCCCGCTATCCCCGCATACGGCGACGCCCCGCTCTGAAACACGGCCCTGCCGGCCGCGCGGGGCGGCGCTGCCCGACACGAAGGACTTCCATGAACCTGAAGAAGGCCACCCTCTCCAGCGCGGCGGTCGCCGCCGCAACCACCCTGCTGTTCGGGCTCATGCCCGCCGGAACCGCCAGCGCGCACGGCTACGTCTCATCGCCGCCCAGCCGCCAGGCGCAGTGCGCGGCCGGGACCGTCGAGTGCGGCCAGATCAAGTGGGAGCCGCAGAGCGTCGAGGGCCCCAAGGGACTGAAGAGCTGCAGCGGCGGCAACAGCCGCTTCTCCGAGCTCGACGACAACAGCAAGGGGTGGGCGGTCACCCCGGTCGGCAACAGCCTCGACTTCACCTGGTCGCTGAACGTGCGGCACCGCACCTCGACCTGGGAGTACTTCGTCGGCAACGACAAGGTCGCATCCTTCAACGACGGCGGTGCCCAACCGGCGCCCACGGTCAGCCACCAGGTCAACCTGAGCGGCTACAGCGGCCACCAGACGGTCCTGGCCGTATGGAACATCGCCGACACGGCCAACGCCTTCTACGCGTGCGTCGACGTCAACGTCGGCGCCGCCTGAGCCTCCCCGGCTCGGCACCGCGTCCCGCCGCAGAACCGGCCGGTTCTGCGGCGGGACGCCCGCGCACGGAATTCCCACCGGGCGCGGTGAATTTCCGTCCGGGACGCCGCGCACCGGGTTCGGCTTCCGCGGCGAAACCGCACTGGAAATCATTTCCATATACCGCGCCCCACAAGAAGAACAGTGCCCGCCCGGCGCTTTTCCGGCCTTCCCGGGTGGTTTTCCAGTCCCACGGCCGACCGGTTCGGCGCGTATATTCCGGTGATTCCATCCAGCCGTCCCGCAATCGATCGGCGCACCCGTTGTACCGGGCGGCGTACCAGGCGATCCTACGCACCCCTACCGTGCGCAGTCTGAAGGGCGGGCACCTGGGTGATTCGGCCGGACGGCGGGCGAGGGCCGAACGGGCCACTCGGTTGCTCGGCCACTCGGCTACGCGGGGATCTCCAGCACCGCCTTGCCGTGCAGGCGGCGGTTCAGCAGGGCCGCGACGGCCCCGTCAGCCTGGGCCCAGTCCGAACGCCAGGTGACGTGCGGATCGAGGCGGCCGGCGGCGACCTCGGCGGCCAGCCAGGCGAGGTCGCCGGCCAGGTCAGGCTCGCCGCCCAGGAAGAACGTGGCGATGGTGCGGTTGTGCGTGGCGGCGTCCGCCGTCAGGTCCCCGAACCCGAAGCTCTCCCCCGTGCCGCTCCTGTCGCCCACGGCCACCAGCGTGCCGCCGGCGGCGAGTGTGCCGAACGCGGCGACGAGGTGCGCGCCGCCGACCAGGTCGATGACACCCCACACCGGAGAGTCCAGCTCCCGGACGGCGGTGACGACGTCGTGGGCACCGAGCGCATGCAGCCCATCGGCGTGTGCGCGGTCGCCGGTCATTGCGATGACGTGGGCGCCGCCGCGCGCGGCCAGCTGCACGGCGAAGCGGCCGACACCGCCCGTGGCACCGGTGATCAGGACCCGTTGGCCCAGGATCGGCCCGATGCGCCGGAGCGCCCGCAGCGCGCTCGCACCCGCCACCGGGACCGTGCTGAGCAAGCCGAGGTCGGCGCCGTCGGGTGCGGTCCCGAGCATCCCGGTGTCAACGGCCCTCAGCTGGGCCCAGCCGCCGTCGTAGCCCGCCGTCGAAACGCGGGCACCGACCGGCGGGCCGCTGCCGTCGGCGGCGGCGCGGACAACCGTCCCTGCTGCGTCGCAGCCGGGGACGGCACCGTCCGGGGCGTCCGCGAGGCCGGTGACCTCGCCGTAGTTCAGCGAAACGGCGCCGATCCGCACCAGCGCCTGACCGGGTGCGGGGTCGGGGTCGGGGACCTCGGCAAGGGCGAGGTGTCCCGGGCGGGTGTGGTCGATGGTGAGCGCATGCATCGGTTCGTTCCTCCTGGGTCGAAGCGGTCACCCAGATCCTGGCACACAATTGCCACTTAGTGGCATTAACGTCTTAGTGGCGATGACCACACAGGCGCATACCGCCGCCGGGCGGCTACGCTGGCACCATGGACACCCCCGCTTCGGGCGCGCCCCTCGCCCCCCGCGAACAGGAGCTGCCGCTGCGCGAGCGCAAGAAACTGCGCACCCGCCGCGCACTCGTCGACACGGCGCTGGAGCTGTTCACCGAACGGGGCTTCGACCACGTCACGCTGGATGAGCTGGTCGAACGGGTCGAGGTCTCCAAGCGCACGTTCTTCCGGAACTTCACCTCGAAGGAAGACGTCGCCATCGCCCCCGAAAAGGAGTTCTGGGCGGCGGTGCAGATCAGGCTGGCCGAGCACCCGCTACGCGACCCCCTGGTGGAGACCCTGCGCGATGTCCTCATCGCCACCCTGCTGTCGATGCCCGAAGGCTGGGAGCACCGGTTCCTGGCGAGCCGCCGCATCGCCGATGGCCATCCCGCGGTCCTGGCCCACGACCTGGCGTTCTGCGCGCACATCACCGAGTCCTCGCTCGGGACCTTCAGCCGGCGCCTCGGGCTGCCGGGGGCCGGCGAACTGCGCGCCCGCGCGCTGCTGGACTTCGTGACCACCGCATGGCGGCTCGGCCAGCAGGGCTGGCCGGCGGCGGGCGGCGAACCCACGCGCGAGGCCTTCGCCGACCGGCTCGCCGAAGCCTTCGCCGCCATCCCCGCGGCGCTGGAGCTCACCGCCCCGCAGCCGGACGGCCCCGCGGCCGGATAGCCGGAACGGACCGGAACCGCCGGACAACCGCCATCCGCGGCCGAGCGCAGCCGGGCTCTCCGCCACGACCGGCCCGGCCGCGGACACCGCGGCCGGGCCGGCGGTCAGCAGACGTTGCGGCTGCTGTTGACGAAGGTGTTGTTCCGCACGGTGGTGTTCTCGCCGCACGGGTTCTCGTTGATGGCGGAGTCGGTGACCGTGAGGTTCTGCAGCGTGATGTCGCGGGAGACCGGGAACTCGCCGCGCGAGGCGATGCGGATGTCACCCGGACCCGACACGCTGCCCGATTCCGCGGCGATCGTGACGTTATAGCAGTTCTCCAGCAGCATGGCATTGCTGCCGGTGCCGGCGATGTCGACGCGGTCGATGACGGCGCCGCCGCTCTCCGACACGCAGAACAGCCCGCGCCCGCCGCCGCGGGCGATCACCTCTCCGACGTGGATGTTGACCGGATAGGAGTCGCCGACCCGGCCGTTGCGGTTGGCCATGCGAAAGGCCGCGTACCCGGTTCCGGTCCCGGCTCCCTCGCCGTCGACCGTGCCCACTTCGGCGTTGGTGGTGTCGTTGAGCAGCAGACCCGAATAGGCGGTATCGCGGGCGACCACGGTGCCGATGTCGAGCCCGTCGACGCCGTAGGTCTCGACGCCGTGGTTGTCCGTGCCGGAGACGTGGACATCGTCAATGGTGACGTTGCGGGTGGGCTCGCTGCGGTCGCTGTGGTTGTCGATGCGGATACCCAGTCCGCCGGAGAGGCGCAGGTCGATTTGGCCGAGGTGGACGTTCTCGCCGTTGCGCACGAACACACCGAAGTAGGGGGCTCCGGTGACGGTCAGGTTGGGTACCGAGATGTCGTGGGCGCCGCGGGCGCGCACGACCGCGTTGTCGCCGCTGGGCGTTCCGGTCACGTCGATGGTGCCGCAGACATCCAGCAAGGTGTAACTGGGCAGGTCCAGCGACCGTCCGGCGCTCATCGTCCCCGAACCGCGCACCACGACGCCTTCCATCGAGGTGCGCCCGGGCGTCAGGCTGCCCACTGCCGCGCGCATCGCTTCCAGCATGCTGCCGCCGGTGTAAACCGTTTCACCGCCGTTGCGGGCGGTCCAGGTGTCACCCTCGCGTACGGCTTCGGCCTGATAGGAACCGTCGCCGCAGGCGGCCTGGGCGGTGGTTCCCGCACCACCGGCGGCCGCCGCTGCCGTTGCCGGTTCGGCCGGGCTGAAGGGCGCCTGCGCGGCGGCCACCAGGGCAAGTGCGCAGGCCGATCCCAGGCCGGCCGCGAGCAGTGCCGGTTTCCGCAGGCGGCTGGGCGTGCCGGATCGTGCGCTGTGGAGTCCCATCATTCGCTCCTGTCAGTAGGGGGAGGGAGGAAAGGGGCCAGTGCTGCACTGCTTGGTAAGCGCTTACCGATGCTGCGAGTATGACAACGGGCACACACCGTGGCAACCCGCCTTCGCCGGGTGCCTTCGGCGGTTGGCCGGAGCAGTGCGGCCACCTGCGGCGATGGACTTCAAACGATTCAGTCGACGGGTTCGGCCGTCCCAGCCGATTCGGCGCCGCGGGGCGCAGGGTCCGGTGGGCCGGCGGGGAGCCGCGGGCTCGGCCCCTCCCCCCCCGGTACGAGTACGGCGCCCGACCCCTGCAACGGAGTCGGACGCCGCTCTTTCGTTGATCCCGCACATACGGGGGTCAGCGGACGATGACGGGTGTTCCCGCGGTGATGTGGCCGTTGGCCCACAGCCAGTCCATGGCGGGGATGCTCACCCGGGTGCAACCGTGGGAGGCGGGGTAGGGCGGCACCGACGAGTAGCCGTGCACCGCGATCCCGCCGTTGAAGTAGGCCGGCCGGTAGAGCGAGCCCAGCGGGCCCTTGTCCCAGCCGTCGACATGGCGGAAGAACTCGTACTCGCCGGTGGGCGTTACGGCGACTTTCTGCTGCCCCTCGGAGGTGTAGGTCTCGCCCGAACCGGTGGAGGTGTTCAGGATGTGCTGCACTTCGCCGTCCTTGACGACCAGCAGCAACTGGCGGTCCAGATCGATCTCGATCGCCTTCCCCGAGGAACTGGAGGCCTCGGGGCGCGGCTCCTCCGCCAGGGCCGCCCGTGTATCCGGGCCCACCACGCCGTCGCGCGCGATACCCGCCGCCTTCTGCAGGGCAAAGACGGCCTGGCTGGTACGGACGTCGTACTCGCCGTCGACCGGCCCCAGCCAGTAGCCCAGCTCCTGCAGATCCTGTTCCACCTCGCGTACCGCGCCACCGGAGTCGCCCAGATTCAGCAGCGGCTGTTCGGCCTGCTGTTCCTGGGCCGCCGGCGCCGCGACCGGAGGTGCCGCCGCATGCGCGGCCGCACTCCACCCGCCGGTGGCCGCGGCTGTCAGTGCGACACAGACCGCGGCTCTGGTGCAGTGGAGGCGAATGCCCGACTTAAGTGCGTCCATGGCCCACTTTTTACCCGCACTTGACCCTGGAATGACCGTCGGAACATCCGTCGGCACGCAGCGCACCCGTACCGGGCGGGGCTATAGCGGCCCCGCCCCGGCCTTTGCCGTGGGCAACCTGCCGTTCCAGCGTGCAAACCCCGCGGCTCTGGCCGGATCAGGCCAAGATCGGCGCGGCGGCGGCCGCAGTGCCCGCGCGGTCCGCTCCAGCCGGGCCTTACGGCGGGAAACTGGCGAAGTAGCCCGCAGCCATGTCGTCGCCGCCGTGGCCCGCGGCGGTTGCGCGCAGCATGCGGTTCTCCGACGCCGCGGCCAGATCCGCGCGCACACCCGCCTCCTCGGCTGCCTCGCGCACCAACCGGGCGTCCTTGGCGGCGTTGGCGACGGAGAAGCTGGGGGTGTAGTCGCCGCCCAGGATGACATCGGCCTTGGCGTGCAGGTAGCCGCTGTCGAGCGGACCGCCCGCGACCAGGTCCAGGAAGCTGCGCGGGTCCACATCCAGGCCTTCGGCGAGCGCGAGCGCCTCGCCAGTGGCCGAGGTCAGCGCCAGCACCCAACTGTTGGCGACCAGTTTGAGCCGGCTCGCCGCCCCCGCCTCGTCCAGGGCGACCGTGCGCGAACCGATCGCGTCGAACACCGGGGCCGCTTGCGCCCGCGCATGCTGCGGGCCACCGGCCAGCACAGTGAGTGTGCCCTGCTCGGCGGGCGCGCGGGTGCCCAGCACCGGGGCGTCGATGAACTCCAACTCCAGTTGCGCGGCGCGCTCGGCCAGCCGTGCGGTGGCGGCCGTTCCCACGGTCGTGGTCTGCGCCCAGACCGCGCCGCGGGGCGGTACGAGGTCCGCGATCAGTGACTCGACCGCGTCGCCGTCGGTGAGCATGGTGACCACGATTTGGGCGTCGGCGACGGCATCGCCGGGGCTTTCGCAGACGGTGCAGCCGTGGTCGGCCAGCGGCCGGGCCTTGGCGGCGGTGCGGTTCCACACGCGGACGGGCATGCCGGCGGCCGCGATGTTGCGTGCCATGGGTGCGCCCATGATGCCGGTGCCGAGCACGGCGACACGGGGTGGATCTGCCGGCGGGCCGGCGGGGTCGGTTGCGTTCATGCCCGGGTTGCTACCCCGCGGGCCGGGCGCACAACGTCGGTTTCGCCACCCCGCGACCCGTTCCGGCGGCCGTGCACCGGCTGCGGAGCGACGACCTGGCCACCCGGTCGGGAGGCCGGGTCCTGTGCACAGTGGATCCTGCCGAGGCGGCGACGGACCGAGATACGGTCCGGGAGCGTTACCGGGGCACGCACCGCTTCGGTAACCGCCGACCTCAGCCGGTTGCGGTCGCGCACGAAACCCCTGGGGCCTATGGACGCAACAGCCGCTCCGCTGCCGGTGGCGCTTCCCGCGCGACCCGGTGAACACGCCCGCCCCTCCGTTACCGTGCTACAAGGTGGGCGATCAGCGAGAAACCGCCCCGGATGAGGAGTTCCGCCGCCCATGCCCCGAGGTCGTACCGTCGGTCGGCGCCGCTTGCGCTGGTGCGCGTGCGTGCTGGCCGTGTTCGCCATCGGATCCGCGCTCGCAGCCGGGGCGGGAGCCGCGCCCGCTGCGGCCGCGCCGACGAGGTCCGGTCCTGCCGCTCCCCCGGCGGGACCTGCAGGACCGGTCGGGCCGGCGGGACCGCCCGCCCCTCCCGCGGCACCGGAACCACCGGGGCCACCGGGGCCGCCCGGTCCCCCGCATCCGCCGGAACCACCGGATCTGCCGTGCCCACCGGATCCGCCGAACCCGCCGCAGCCGCCCGACCCGCCGGAACCCCCAGACCCGCCGGAACCACCGGAACCGCCGCAGCCACCCGACCCGCCGGAACCACCGGGGCCGCCGGAACCCCCCGACCCGCCGCAGCCACCCGACCCGCCGGAACCACCGGGGCCGCCGGAACCACCGGGGCCACCTGCGCCCGAACCCGCGGATCCACCCGCGGCCGCGCCCGAACGACCCCCGGGGCCTCCCGAGCCCGAACCCGCTCTCCTGTCGCAGGCGCGCGCCTTCGAGCAGTCGGCGCCCGCGGGGCCGGCGCCATCGCCATCACCGCCGGCGCCCGACCGCCCCGAAACCGAGCCACCGCAGGAGGCGCAACTGGTCGGTGCCCCACCGCTCGAAAGCCGGCAGCAGCCCGGACCCGACGGATTCCAGCCGATGCACATCATGGTCATCGTCGTGCTGATCGCCGCTGCCGCGGCCGTGGGGACCGCAGGCGGCCGCCGCTAATGTCCTGATCGGTGGGCTTGTGATCCGGTCGGAAACGGGCCCGCTGGGCGGCCCTGCCCGCGGTCGGCCCACAGGTGATCTGGACTTGAAAAGCGGCAGCAACGGCCGCGAGCGGGCGGCCACCGCTCCCGCCCGCAAGGGGCGGTCCACCCGGCGCACCGATGACCCTGCAGAAATGCCAGCATATTCGAGCTGAGACGGGCATTTCTGCATGGTCATCGCCGACTACAGCCCACGCCGACCCGCCCGGGCCGACGACCGCCCTCGGAGCCGCTTTTGTCTGCAGAACACCCGTCGCTCGGCAGACCGCAAGGCCGCACAGCGGACCGGTACCGACCCGGCCCCTTCAGCCCAGGGGTCGGCTACTCACGAGCCCCCGATCGCGGCGTCGATGCGGTCGAATCCGGCCAACGCGTCCTGGAACGCGCCGGAGTCGGTCGCCAGCGCCCCGGCGTAGGGGTTGTCGAGCAGCAGCAGCGCCAACAGCGTGGCCGCGACGAACAGGGTGTTCACCACCGCCCAGAAGATCCGTGTCGGCGACCCGCGCACCCGCATGCCGAACGGCAGCACCACTACCGCGAGCCCGCTGACGGCCGCTGCCCCCGTGACGAAGCGGGGAATCGTGTCGGCTGCGGATTCGGCGCGCTCCACCCGGGTCTGCACGAGTTCGGTCACGTTCTGCCGCGCGTGGAGGTTCTCCAGGGCGCTGGCCGCATCGTCGTCGGGTACCTCGTTGACGCTGATACGCAGGCGGTCGAGTGCAGCCGCGGCGCTGTGGTCGAGTTCGCGCCGTTCGTGCATTGCCGGCCAGTCGGCGCGCACGATCGCGCGGACGTAGTCGCGCACGTCGGAGCGCACCCGCGCGCCCTCTTCCTCGGGAAGTGCGGCGGTGTTCCAGTACAGCGCCGTTGCGTGCCCTGCCTCGACCACTGCGGCATCGCCCGCCCCCCGGTGGTTCTCCCAGCCGATGACCAGGCCCATCGCGAGCGAGATGAGGTAGATGGACAGCACGCAGGGTGCGATGAGGACGCCGATCGGGCCTTCGGAGTCGTCGGCGGAGATGACGAACTTGCGGGCGACCACGATCCCGGTGATCAGCAACACAGCAAGGATGACGAACACCGCGATCGGGTTGAGCGTCATGGCTCTCCTGAAAAGTGGGTTCCACGGCTGTTCGGACATCGGCCCCGCCGACAGGTGACCGCCGACCAAATCGGCGGATCACCGCCCATTCTTTACCATGGAACCCACTGCAACTTCAGCCACAACCAGTATTTCCGAATCCGGCGATCCCACTAGAATCCGCGATTCGGTCTAAATAGGTTCGCTATTTCGGTTCCCTGCTATTCCGGAACCTCGACCGATGCATGCGGAACTTGCGTTTCGGACGCGGACCGCGCCCCACCCGCACCGATCCGACCGCCGCGATCCGCAGCCGCCATGCCGCATTGCACACCTCGACCTGGCCACCAAGTCCCCGTTCCGCCCCGCACCGGCCACCGCTGCCGCCTCGCACCGAAAAGCCACCGCTCGCGAATCAATGCCCGGATCCGGCGCCGCATCCGGGCGGCACGGCACGGCCGACCCACCGGGGGGATAGGTCGGTCCGACCTGTCCAAGGCACACTGCTAGGCACACTGCTGGTTCGTGATGACGACTTTGCCGAAGTGTGCTCCCGTTGCAAAGTAGGCGAACGCGTCGGGCGCTTCGCTGAAGGAAAAGACGCGGTCGATGACGGGGCGCAGCCGGTGCCGGCCGATGACCCGGTTCATCTGCTCGAAGTCGCCGCGGCTGCCGACGATGATGGTGCGCAGCGTCGCGCCGCGGTTCAGGAACCGTGTCAGGTCCATGCCCTCGCCGGCTGCGAGGTTGCCGCGCGTTCCTGCGCAGAGACGGCAGCACCCCGGGAACATGGCGGCGGCCGGCGCACGGCGGGTCCCTGCCCGGCGGGCGCGACCGGCTGCGCGGCTCGCCATGACCGGGGCGGGCCGCCGGAGGTCCGGTGGTCCGGCAGGGGTAAACGGCACCTCCAGAGTGGCCCTGGATTACACCATGTCCGAATTGCCGGTGATGCGACGGATAGCGGGTGCTTACGGTCCAGACACCGGACACGCTCGACCGAGCGTGCCGTTGGCGAGGCAGCGATTCGGGGGTGAGTTCGCCATGACCACCAGCACCGGAGCGGGTGGGTTGATCGGCCACCGCGTGTTGGACAGCAACGGCAGCAGTGTCGGGAAGATCGGGCAGGTCTATTACGACGACAACACCGACGTGGCGAAGTGGGTCACGGTACGCACCGGTCTGTTCGGCACGCGGGAGAGCTTTGTGCCGCTGCAAGGGGCCCGCTCGGCCGAAGAGGCCATCCAGGTGCCCTACGACAAACAGACCATCAAGAACGCCCCGCACTTCGACGTCGGGCAGCGCATCTCCATGGAGGAGGAGCGGCGGATCTACGAGCACTACGGTCTCCCCTACTCCGGCGTACCGGAACAGCGCGGCAGCGCCGAGGAGACGGGCGGGGCGGCGGAGGGTTCCGGCCGCCATGAAGCCTCCAGCGCCGCGACCATGAGCACCCGGGCCGGAACGGGTGGCGCAGAGGCCGCACCGAGCGCCGCCGGCGAGCCGGGTGCGCAAGCCGGCATGGGCGCAGAAGCCGCACCGGATGCCGGTGCGGGCGCCGCGGCAGGCCCGGAGGCCGCTGCTCGGCCCGGGGCCGAAACGGGCGCCGGAACCGATGCGGCCGTGATGACCCGCTTCGAGGAGCAGGTGCGCGTCCACGCGGAGCCCGCGGAGGCAAGCCACCTCCACCTGCGCAAGTACGTCGAGACCGAGGAGTTCGAGGAGACCGTCCCCGTCACCCACGAGGAGGTCACCATCGAGCGTGAACCCGTGGACGGCTCCGAACTCGGCGATACGCGGATGGAGACCGAGGATCAGGAGATCACGCTGCGGGCGGAGAGCGCCACGGTCTCGAAGGAATCCGTGCCCGTCGAACGGGTGCGGGTCCGCAAGCACCAGGTCACCCAGGAGCAGACGGTGCGCGGCGAGCGGCGCATGGAGCGCGTCGAACTGGAGGGCGACGAGTCGGCGGACTCGCCCGAGCCGGCGCAATCCGCGGAGTCGCCGGAGTCGTCGGCCGAGTAGCGCGGGCGGACCCCAGCGACCGCCGTCCGGACCCGGTACGCGGACCGCGGCGATGGACGGCGGACTGCCGGGGGCGGGGCGGGTGCTACCGGCGCCGCGCCAGGTACCGCACGGCCACCGGGTAGAGCAGGAGCAGCCCCAGGAACTGCGCGGTGACGAAGGTCTGCGCGTCCGCGTCGAACAGCAGCGCCGCGTAGGCGGCGACCACGCTGAACGGCAGCGCGACCGCGCCGACGATGGCGAATGCGCCCTTTGTCAGCTCCCGGTCGCGCTCGTCCAGAAAGCCGCCCAAGGTCGCGCGCTGGGAGTCGGAGGCCTGTTCCGGCCGCAGATGCACCCGGAAGATACTGACCAGGCCGATGCACTGGACAACGGTCAGGATGACCGGCATGTACCAGTTGGGGATCGTGATGAACGCCATGGCGGCGAACGCGGCCGCGGCCACCAGCAGCACGGTCCCCACCAGCCACATGCGCTTGGTCATCGTCCTAGTCATCGACATGGAAGACCTCCTCAACCGTTCGTTCGAAATGCCGGGCGATCCGTACCGCCAGTGACAGCGATGGGTCGTAGCGCCCGGTCTCTATCGCGTTGATCGTCTGACGCGAGACGCCGAGGACTCCGGCAAGCGCCCCTTGGGACATCCCGACCGAGACCCGCAGCTCTTTGACTTCGCTACGCACATGACAAGCGTGCTTTACATGCCCGCGAGTGTCAAGCTCGCTTGTCACCCCGGGGCCGGCGCCCGCGCCTGCGGAACGGGGCCCCAAAGCGACCGGGCACAAAAGCGGACGGCCGGGGACGGTCGAAGGCGCATCGCCTCCGGCCGTCCCCGGCCGTCCGCCGCGGAGGTCCCACCCCTGGTGCGCGCTACCGCCGGTGCGGTGCTGCGCAGGGACCTCCCGCTCCTGTTGGTGCTTGTCCGCGCCCGCCCTGCGGGCGCCGGTGTCAGCCCAGCCGCTTCACCAGGGCGTTGTACTCATCCCAGAGCTCGTCCGGCAGCTGGTCGCCGAAGGTCTTGAAGAACTCCGGGATCAGCGACGCCTCCTCGCGCCACGTGCCGGGGTCGACCGACAGCAGAAACTCCAGGTCCTCCCGCGACAGGTCGAGCCCGCTGGTGTCCAGCGACCCCGGCGCCGGCACGCGCCCGATGGGCGTCTGCTGCGCCTCGGCCGTGCCGTTGAGGCGCTCGACGATCCACTTCAGCACCCGGCTGTTCTCGCCGAAACCGGGCCATACGATGCGGCCCCCGCTGTCCTTGCGGAACCAGTTGACGTAGAAGATCCGCGGCAGCTTGGCCGGATCGGCCGCACGGCCGACCTCCAACCAGTGGCCGAAGTAGTCGCCCATGTTGTAGCCGCAGAACGGCAGCATGGCGAAGGGGTCGCGGCGCAGCTCGCCGACGGTGCCCTCGGCCGCCGCCGTCTTCTCCGAGGCGACGTTGGCGCCCAGGAAGACCCCGTGCTGCCAGTCGAAGGACTCGTTGACCAGCGGTACGGCAGTGGCCCGGCGGCCGCCGAACAGGATGGCCGAGATCGGCACCCCGGCGGGGTCCTCCCACTCGGGCGCGATCGTCGGCGCCTGATCGGCGGGGGTGGTGAACCGGGCGTTGGGGTGGGCGGCGGGCTCGGCGGAGTCCGGTGTCCAGTCGCGGCCCTTCCAGTCGATCAGGTGCGCGGGCGGCTCCTGCGTGAGGCCCTCCCACCACACGTCGCCGTCGTCGGTCAGCGCGACGTTGGTGAAGATGCTGTTGCCCCACAGCGCCTTGACGGCGTTCAGGTTGGTGGTCTCACCGGTGCCCGGTGCGACGCCGAAGAACCCGGCCTCGGGGTTGATGGCGCGCAGCCGGCCGGTGTCGTCGTAGCGCATCCAGGCGATGTCGTCGCCGATCGTCTCGACCTGCCAGCCCGGCACGGTCGGCGCCAGCATCGCCAGGTTGGTCTTGCCGCACGCGCTGGGGAAGGCCGCCGCGACGTAGTGGGGCTCGCCCTGGGGCGGGGTGACCTTGAGGACCAGCATGTGCTCGGCCAGCCAGCCCTCGTCGCGGGCCATGACCGAGGCGATGCGCAGCGCGTAGCACTTCTTGCCCAGCAGCGCGTTGCCGCCGTAGCCGGAACCGAACGACCAGATCTCCCGGGTCTCCGGGAAGTGCGAGATGTACTTGGTGCTGTTGCACGGCCAGGGCACGTCGGCCTGCCCCGGCTCCAGCGGGGCACCCACCGAGTGCACCGCCTTCACGAACGTCCCGCGCTCCTCGATCAGCCGCAGGGCGGGCTCGCCCATCCGGGCCATGATGCGCATCGAGACCACGACATAGGGCGAGTCGGTGATCTCCACGCCGAGCTGGGAGATATCGCCGCCCAGCGGTCCCATGCAGAAGGGGACGACGTACATGGTGCGGCCGCGCATGCAGCCGTCGAAGAGGCCGGCCAGGGTCGCGCGCATCTCGGCGGGGGCGACCCAGTTGTTGGTGGGCCCGGCGTCCTGCTCGCGCTCGGCGCAGATGAACGTGCGGTCCTCGACCCGCGCGACATCGCTCGGATCCGACCGGCAGTAGAAGCTGTTGGGCCGGAGTTCGGGGTTGAGGCGGACGAACGTGCCGTGCTCGACCAGTAGACCGGTGAGCCTGTCCCACTCGGCCTGCGAGCCATCGCACCACACGACCGCGTCGGGCCGGGCCAGGGCCGCGACCTCGCGGACCCATTCGGTCAGTTCCTTGTGCTCCGTGGGGACCACGTCCGGGCGAGTCACTTGTTGCGACACATCGGCTCCTTCGTCAGCGTCAGTCCGCATCATCGTTTACACCACGGCCATCAGGCCAGTTGGCCTAGACAGGAGGTTTAGACCAATGGTCCACATTGCCGCCGAGTTCCCGCCCCACCAGGGGTCACTGCACGCAAGGCGGCGGAAGCGGCGTGTCGCGCGCGCCCGCTCGGGCGGCCGGACGCGTGCGGCGCCGAGCGGGCGGGCGGCGGGCGCA